>CAYWYX010000028.1:0-23818 GCA_964462735.1 uncultured Acidobacteriota bacterium
ACAGAGTCCAAATTCTTGTCAATGGACGACAGGATCCAAGATACAACTACACTTTGGAAAAAGATCCATCAAAATTTAAACAACATCCCGTTGTTTTTGAAGAGACCGTTCAGATTAGACTTCAAGAAGATGCAAACCTCATTGTAGTAGCTACAGGTGAAAAATCTGACCTTAGTAAGGGGTGGGGACGAGCTAAGGCCGCAGCAATGCATCCAATTGCCTATACTAATCCCATTTTTGTAGATATTGATGGACAAGGCTTTAAACCCAATGGAGATAATCTTGACTACCCATTCTTAGTAGCCCCAAATCGATAGTAATCAATCCATTAAATTAAAGCTGGCTCCAAAATTAACCCTTAGATCTTTGGGAAATTTAACTTTAAACATTCTTAAGGTTAGAACAAGTAGGTGCCTCTTGGAATCTTAGTAAAAATATAAAGACTCATTAATGTGTAATTAAAAATTACTGCAATAATCACAACAGCAAACGTGATAAGGCGTTTCTTGAGGGTTGCATTTATCATAGAGTCGAAGGTAAATGCGAGACCCAGAATAAAAAGACTAGATAACTCAAGAAACGCCCTACCTCCAAAAGAATCTCCAAACCACCACTGATGCCAAGCACTATTTAGATACCAAAGAATTCCAAATGAAAACAAAAAGCTGACTAAAAACTCCCGGCAGGGAAGTGATCCTAAACGGAAACAAATACCATAAACGGAAACAAACAGTAAAGGAGACCAGAAAAAAAGTCCGTGTAATGAAGAAAATAAAGTCTCCCACAAAGCAGGCGAGAACCAATTAAATCCTTCTCCTATATAGCTATAGTGCAATAACGACCCAGTCATGGAGTACCAAATAAATAGTTGAACTAACAGTGGAATTAGACCAAGAAGTAACACGGGTAGTAACCTTAAAAATCTAATTAGAAGACCCTTTTGAAAGATTTTCAGCGCAAGCAATCCAATAAAGGGAATCAAAAATATATTCGTGGGACGACAGACCAGCGCAATAAAAAAGGAAAAAGAGAGTAGAAGCAGTAACCTTGGATTTAAGGATCTTTCCTCTAAGTTCTCAAGAATTACTTTAATCTGAAAAATGATCAGTGTTACCCAAAAGGTTGAAACAATGTGAACCATAAAGGGTTCTCTAAAATAATAGTAAGCATAGTGTGACCCTATCCAATAAACACTAATTGCTGTTAAAGCCGCTCGGGGTTTTATTTTGAAATGGTTAACTAATAACCTGTCACAAAACATCATGGAAAAGGCACCTAACAACATAATAAAAATGACATTGAAAATTTGATATATGACAGTAAACCCATTTGGCATCCATAAAGCGCTGGGGTAAAGATAGGAAAACATAAGAGAAGTTCCATGGGCGATTAAAAATGATGGTGTAAGTGTTATTGCCAGGCCGGTTGGATATTTGTTACTAACATAACCCAGATATGTCTTTTTGTACGGGTCAAGAACAACCTGTTGGACAGGAAAATTCTCCATAATCTGATTTGAAAAATCAAGATCACCATCAATTAACAACGAAGGAAGGTAAACATAGTAGGCTAGGCCATCGGAAACAATAAGTTGGAGATCTTTTTGGAAAAAATTGGTCCTTGTAAACAAGGCTATTAAAAAAAATAGTACCCCTAAGACTAAATAAACTCGGTATCTGAAATATTGATTGACACTGCGACAATGTAAGGGGCTATTCCCCGTTAATATGGGCATTCTAACTTCCAAAAAATTGTGGGCTCCATTACAAACAACTTCGTAAAACAGACATTCCTACAAAGAAAACTAATAGGGCTGAGGTTACATACACTAGCGAAGAATATCTTGTGATAACCCACCTCCAAAATAAAGCAGTTGTCCTCAGTTAAGCTTCCAGGATCAACTCTTTGAATCATTTCAGACAAAAATAATAATTAATAAAAAAAATTAAAAAAACCTATCCTTGTCATCCACAAATCCTCATTGTAAAATTTTCATGAATTTCCTAGATTCTAAATCTGACTCTTAATATGAGGATCAATAATAATGAAACCAGTTAAATATATTCTACTGGCACTCATCCTCTTCATTAACTTACCTACCCTATCAGTAAAGAGTTCCCCCGGTAAACCTGCGGAGGTAATTAAGCCATTACTACAAAAAGCAAAAAAGGGGGATGCTAATGCCCAGTTCAAAGTTGGCATAATGTACCATGAAGGTGAAGGCATTGAACAAAATTACCAAAAAGCTCTCAAATGGTTGGAACTTGCAGCAGAACAAAAACATACTGAGGCTCAATTTAAGTTGGGACAAATCCACCGAAAGGGTCGAGGAGTTCCCCGAGATTATAAACAAGCTTTGGAATGGTATAAATTAGCTGCAAACCAAGGCCACCCAAAAGCCCAGTTTAATTTGGGCGTTATGTATGATCAAGAACAAGGACTACCACATAATATTGTAGGAGCCCACAAATGGTATAGCCTTGCTGGTGAACAGGGTCTCAGATTAGCTACTCGCAATCGAGATTTACTAGCAAAACATATGACACCAGAACAGATCAGCAAATCGAAACAACTAATAAAAGAATGGAAAAAAAACCAAGGTAAATAGAAAAATATCTGTCAGCCTAGCCGTTATTTTCATTTCTGACCTAATTTGTGTTTTAGATAATCTATACGTTTTTCAACAAGTGGAAGATTACTGTCATCTAAGTTAAAGTTCTTAAGCTGTTTATACTCGTTTAATGCTGCTTTTGGACGCCCAGTTTTTTCTAGTAAAAAAGCTAGCTGCAGTCTGACTATTGATTCTTGAGGATACCTTTGAAGAAACTTAACTAGTGTTTCTTTAGCTCCTTGGACCTTCTTCAGCTCCAGTTGAACCTGAGATAGTTTTACGACTGCAGCTGAAATATCTGGCATTAATTCCGCAACTCTTTTGTAGCAATATAGTGCTCGCCAAAGATTTCCTTCTGAAACAGCCTTGTCTCCATGCCTACCTAGTGCTAAACCATATAAGGGGAACGAAAAATTATTGTTTCGTGGTTTTTGTGCAATGGTATTCCACATCCAAAAGTTAGCTGATCGGAGCAAAAATAAAGTTGAACTGTTTCCCTTTAATAAATTGAAATTAACTTTAAGGGGAGAAAACTCAACTGTAGGCAATTGAGTATCATTAGAACTAGAATCATTAATCGAAAAGGGTTCGTCCAAATATCGTAAATTAAGTAACCAAGCATGGCCTAAAATCGGACTAAGACCAGGTACATAGTTTGCAGCCACATAAGGCAAAAACCACTGTTGACCATCTTGCACAATAAATTCATTATCCGGGCGACCTTTCAAATCTAAACTGATACGTCCATTATGCAATCCTAGTGTCCAATTCCATCCAACAAAAAAGATTAATACACCCAGCAAGTTAACTCCAATACCGATCAAGCAACTAACTCCAAAAGATAACCTCAACCCAGGGCTTGATTCCAAAATCATTGCTGCACTCATTACAACGAAGGGAAGGATCGGTAAAAGTAATCTCGGACCCCATGATGATCCTCCTTCCCAGGACCACCACATTGCCGTTGGAACGATGTAAGAGATTATGACAAGGACAATAAATACTACCTCAGGCTGATGATTCTTACGGGACTGCCAAAGTGCCCAAGGAGCTAATACCGTGACGGGAGCATAGAAAATTAATCCTTTATTAAAACTAAAAAGCAGACCGTATAGTCCACTTAGGATTGGTGTTGTAAATTGATAACTCTCTTTTCCATAGCCAAATTCAAACACTGATTCAAAGCGATGATAATTAACACCAGCAATAAATACTCCTATGATGATCATTGCTGAGAAAAAGTAGATGAATGCTGTTACCCTTTGATTTCGCTCTAATTTAATCCATACATAAATCACATAACACGGAATTAGAACCAAAAGGAAACCTTTTGTAAGTACAGAATAACCTAGTAGAAACCCACTCATGGCCAAAGAGAAGCGGGTCGGCGGGCTGTTTTTCAACGAACTAACAAGGAACCAAAAGGCACACATTACACAAAACGTCTGTAATGGCTCGCTAAAATCGTAAGAAATATAGGGCCATGCAAAGGTGCCAAAGGCATAGGTAAAAGTTGCTAATAGGGCGGTTTTAATTCTGAAGCCTAACTGCTGTAGCGTTAGACCCAACATCAACGCTGTGCCGGCAGTGAGCAATAAATTAAAAAACGGAAAAATAATGTTGCTGCGCCCATCCCCCAGAATTTTCTCCAATAGAAATACCAGCATCAGTGGCAGTTGCTGAACGATTGAAAATCCTAATCCATACTTTCCATATGTTGAGGACTGGTCCTTGCTGCCAGATTCATTTGGAATTGCAAGCTCTCCAAACTCATGCAGACTGACAGCTGTATCAAACATTACCCTTCCATCATTGATCCAACCCCAATAACTATCACTAATGGTGCACAAATATAAGAAGCAGATTAAAATAAAGGTGAGGGTAAAACTGCGGTTCTTAAGAGACAGGAATGTCCATTTTTCGGAAAATATTCCTTGGAAAATGGGTTTAAAGTTTCTTAGTTTCACTGAGTATTAAGATCTGTCCTTAATAAATTTGATCTAGTCATTAACTGGCACAAAATATTTTTTGCCCCTTTTAGATCAACTACCTATACTGCAACTCTACACTCCAACCATTAATTAGCTTGAGAGGATGCAGGATATACTTCTTTGGCTGAAGCAACATCAAATCCAAATCTTTACGATGTCCCAGTCGTCGAAGAGTATGCCACTGTGTTTTACGTTTAATCCTACCTTCACTATCCCAGAAAGCAAGACCACTGGCACCCCCTGCATACGCCCTTTGGGCGTGATAGGCATACTGGCTTCCAAACATATTTCGGGGAGTGATATCTTCAAAAAAGATACAAGAAGTTCCACAGGTGATTCTTTTAAAGTAATCATAATCAACAAGTTGGGATCCATCCCCACCCGTGTAGGGATTGAGAATATCAACGAGACCTTCCCGTGTCCAAGTCTCTAGATCCAAGGCAGCATGGCGATTCCAGAGAAAGTCATTACCCACATTTGCTAAGACTTCTATCCGAGGCCCTTTTGGACGCTGCTGATCCAGCGCTTGACGTAACTCTCGCATAAAGGTTGTAACATAAGTAGCCCAGTGTCTCTCCAGTCGCTCGTTAGCAACTGGAGGATCTGACTTCCTTTTTTTTATATCCTGTGGAAAATCGCGAGGGTCAATCCCGTGCTTGTTTTTAAAATCTTCAATCACAGGAGGTTCGAAGAGAACAAAAGGCGGTCGCCTTGTATAGATGAGCTGCACTCCCTTTACTCCATAGCCAGCAAGCTCATTAAACAGATTAACATAAAAGCGTCTTACCTCTTTGTAGGCCATACTTAATCGAACAATGGTATTGCCATCACGATCCTGACAGCGCCATTCCGGATGATCCTTCCAAAAAGCCACTGGTTCCACCCACCCTGGAGGGACGGTTGACATGGTTCCCATCCGAAAACCTAAATATACATCAATACCCATAGAGTGCGCATAATCTACGGACACCTTGAGAGGATCAATCCCTCGGGATTGATAACTAAGGAGACTCTCTGCAGCTCTCTTTCCCGTAACCACAGAAAAATCTTTCTGATCAGATCCCATCATTTTCCCAACTCGGCTGGGAAAGAGAGTTTGGCCGGCACCAATACCACCAGTTCCTAAAAAAAGTTTTCCTACATCGGTATTACGCAGTGGCTCTATTTCCTCCTGAAGGTCTTCTACCGTCTCAAAACCCAAATATGCTCTAGCTTGCCCATCCATTTCTACTGCTAAAAGCTTTGTCTCGGGAGAGCCACTTGCACTCCTATACTCTTTCACTTCCTCTTTTTTTAAAGAGACCAGCCTTATAAAAGCTAGTTGTACCACAGAGGGAAAACTTGTTTTTAAATGGGAAATTACCAAGTCCTGACCATCGAGATCTGCCGCCTTCCAGAAAATCTCCTCAATATCCGTTGTGCTGATGGCCGAACGTGGGCGTAACCAACTCCCATCGGCTTTGCGTTGGTAACCTAACCTGCTCGGTGCTAGCGAATCAAAAAGTTTCTCGTCACTTAGTTTCAACCGGAGCCAAAACTCATCAACTTTAGATCCACCGAACAATCCCACGTAAATGGCATGCCAACCTCTGGCTGGCAACCTCAGCTTCAAATCAGGAGGATGACTTAGCTGTCCCCTAGCTACCATAATTCCTTTGATATTATCCTTAGTTTCATAGGGAATTTGATACCAGCGCCCCTTTGTCATCTCCAAACTAATAGCTGCTTGAGGCTCCGCAAGGGAAAGGTCTGTCAGCAAAATTCCAGGACTTTGAGGAGAATTCCAGAAACTACTGACCCTTTGGTTTGACTTGGAAAAATTTGCTCTTTTTGCAGGATTGAAAAGAATTGGGGCTAAGGCCGCTGACTTTAAAAATCCCCTTCGAGAAAACCAAGTTCTCCGATCAAATATTTTACTGATGAAATCAACTCCTTGATTTAATAAATTACTCATAACGAAAAACTCTAATACCTGTAACAATGTCACTGAAAGTGCTTATACTTAACTTCCACTTCAACTGCACTCAGCATTAGTGATGATTTTGATTTTTCTAACTTAACTTTCAAAAAATTTTGGCCTTGATGAATAACTCCGGCTGGTATTTTCCCAATCAGCCAGTCAGATTCTCCCTTTTTTAAATTCAAATGCTCTTTATTGATTTTAACGGTTATTGCCTCATTGCCTGTTAAACCAGTTAGCTTAAGCCTAATGTCCAAGGACTCTAAATCCTCTTTATTAGCTGCTAAATCATCGGCAATCGGTAATATACATTGTGCTAAAACTCCTTTTTTAATCTCAATTGGTAGTCTGTCATTTACAGGAACTGACCCCATCATAAAACCAACATTCATATCTTTGAGATTGTCAATCGCATAAAGCTTATCCTGATACCTCAACTTCTTAGGATCTCCAATTTCTTTCCAAACCTGGCGAGCCATCTCAGTAGCTCTAGTTCCCGGATACCTAGGGAATAAGTTGAAAGTCATGATGCCATCTGCACCTAAGAACCAAGCATTAGCAGCAGCAGCTCTCCAAGACTGAAGGGCAACCAGATCACTAGCCTGTGCATTCGATTGATTCCATTGAGAGGTATCGGTTGAAAAAAATCGACCGTCTGCGATTGTATGGCTAAATCCCGATGAGCTTAGACAAACATATACCGGTACACCCCACTGGTGTCCACGGTCAATCATGTCTTTAGCTGGCATAGTAAAAGGGTCATATCCTCCTCCAACAACAATAAGATCAACATATCCCTGCTCGACCCATTTTTGGATATCAAAACCAAAGTACCTATTCTGATTCAAGGTCGGTAAAATCCGAACACTTAAGAGAATTGCTTTACCTCTGCGACTGCTGGCCTCCAATACCTCTTCACGAATCTGCCTAACCAAATCCGTCATCAACTCAAGGTGTTGTTTTGTTACTGGTTTAAAGTCACGAGTTTCTTGGAAAAAGGCCGGATGACGGAGGAAATCCAAATCAACACCATCCACATCATAATTTCTTAGTACATTTTTAAAAGTCTCAATAATTACATCCCTAACTTCCGAATGAGCGTAGTCAACGAAAGTCCAGAAATAATATGGACTAGTCTCTGAATATTTTTTTTTGTCCTCATGCTTACCCATCAACAAGTGCGGTTTCTCTCGTTTCCACTGAGCAATCTCAGACTCATCTTTGGCATTGTCATGAATATCATTCATCCGCATTGACCAAAAAATTTCAATACCTTGCTTTCGACTGGCTTCAATTACCAGCTTTAAATCATCGGTACCTTCTTTCTTTAAACTTCTTAAACGAGTTGCCACTGGTTCTGTATTCACGGCTCCAGAATAAATAGGGCTAATAGGCTTTCTAGAAAAATAAAAGATACTATCCACCATTGTTTCAGAAACATGGTCTGTTCGAACGGAGAGAAATCCTTCTTTGGTAGTTGGAGTGGGCGCATGTATCAAATCATCTCCATCGTTGTTAAAAATGATCCTCCGAGAACGCTTGATGGCATTCTCTCGGTCCGCCTCCAAAGAAAAAGAGCCTTCTTTCTGTGTCTGACAACCGTACATAAAACCAAATGACAAAAACCCTAGTACGGTCATCAACGTTACTGAAGACAACCAGTTTATTGAAAATCTATTCATAACTATTAGTTTCCTATTGAAGATCCTCTGCTTAAGATCTTTTCGAAATTTAGCAAAAAAATTAATCAAATCTAATGGAGGTCTACGGGGAAGAATAGTTTATCTTGCCTCTGCCTGCAAGAACTTGTAAACAATAGAAAGTAACTTGTAGGATTTCCAAAACTCCTCACATTAATGACTGGAGAAAAAAAGTAGACCCATTCACAACAATAGTTCTTGTTGCCATTGCTACGGTTCTCTTCTCAAATGTTGTTAGTGATTCTAATTATCTGTTGTAAGATCTCGGAAACCTCTTTAACAGACAAAAAGAAAAGATTATGAAAGCCATTAAATTAATCCTACTGGCCGCACTAGTTATTCAGGCCTCTGCAGTAGCGTTTGCGAATGAGGACCAAACTAACTTTAAATGGAAAGCGAAAAGATTAGTTTTTGTAACACCAAATGGCCTCACCTTTCCCAAGACAGACAAAGAGTACATTAAGTTCTGCCAACTGGCTGCAGCACAAAAAAATGCTATCGCCCAGTACAACCTAGGTGTGGCTTATTCAAAAGGAGCAGGTGTTTCACAGAACTACCAAAAAGCGGTTAA
The DNA here is from genome assembly GCA_964462735.1 of uncultured Acidobacteriota bacterium. Lineage (GTDB taxonomy): Bacteria > Acidobacteriota > Terriglobia > Versatilivoradales > Versatilivoraceae > JAKUNG01. The sequence goes on from CAYWYX010000028.1 coordinate 8,834, forward strand.
ATGGTATCGATTAGCCGCTCAGCAAGGATATCCTAATGCCCAAAACAACCTAGGTGTGGCTTATTCAAGAGGGTCAGGTATTTCACAGAACTACCGAGAAGCTGTTAAATGGTATCGATTAGCCGCTCAGCAAGGATATTCCAATGCCCAAAACAATCTAGGTGTAATGTATTTGAATAATAGAGGGGTGTCTCAGGATTATGTGGAAGCACATAAATGGTTCAATCTCGCTACAGCAAATGGATTCAAAAGTGCTAGTAATAATCGAGATAGAGTGGAAAAGCTAATGACTTCTTCACAAATTCAAGAAGCCCAAAGCCTTGCATTTGAATGGGAGTGGAACCCTTCGTCGGACCAGATGGCGCAAAGAGATACAGCAGAACAAAGGGTATTCGGACAAAAAAGTAAAACCAAACTAGGCTCAGATCAGAAAATCTTCGATTTTAAAAAACTTGCCAAGAAAGTTTCTCAAGCTATTGTTCTTGTCGAAGGCGGGGTGACTTCTTCCTCTCACAGGAATGATTTGACAGACAAACGAAAGCCTTGGCTTGGACCAAGGGGAACTGGATTCATTGTATCCCCAGATGGCAGGATAGTTACCAATTATCACGTGATTGAGCACATGAGGAACGGAGGAGTACAACTGGCAAGTGGTAAACGCCATGATTCGTATAGTGTTCTAGCTGTTGACAAGAAAAATGATCTGGCAGTCATAAAAATCTCTGCTTCTGGCCTGTCGGTTATCGAAATGCAGAATTCAAAAGACATTTTTCAAGGAGAATCTATTATGGTGATAGGAACTCCACAAGGATTCCCGAGTTTTGTTACAACTGGGATTATTAATTTTATTGAGGAGACAGATGTATATCGGATAGACGGAAAATTCTGGTCGACAATAAAATTAATTACTACTTGGACTGACGAGTCAATCCCCCCTGGAAGTAGTGGGGGACCTCTTGTTAATTTCAATGGAAAAGCAGTCGGAGTAATGACATATAGTTCTGGAAAGCTAGGCCGTTCGGTATCGATTAATCACGTACAACAATTGCTTGAAACTATAAAACGTATTGCACTGCAAAAGAGTTTGGGTCAGACCAATCAGGAACCAAGGTAATTCATCGAATTACCTTGGTTGGAATTTACTCCAGCGCTGCCTGAAAATCCATCACAGGGTTCACATCGTCCAACTAGGACCGTAAAAAATGAGAAGTTTTTGGTCCCTGATAGTTAATGGCAAGGTGGGGAGTTTCCATTTTCTTCTGTCCCTGGGCTAAAGACTGAACACCTGCAATTACAAGCCCAGAGGTTAATAGCGTTCTCTCCGGAGGATAAGGGGCTTTTCCAGTCATAACCATTTCTTCAAATTTAGACATTAGAGCTGCAAAATGAACCACGTTAGGGACTGGTGATAAATAGAATAAGGTAGACAATGGTTTAGACTCGTCCTTGAGTCTAGCAGCAAACGTGAAGTCCTTAACCAAACCATTCATTAATAACATTGTAACTTTCAAACCATCGTTATGCTGAAAACGATAAACAATGGGGGTTTCAACCCACTGACGCATGTGTTTCTTTTTTGGATAACGATGGTTCACCATTTCAAACTGGGTCAGTGTATGACTTCGGGTCAAACAGGAATGGAAAAGCTGGGGATCCCAACCCCCTTTGTCAAATGATCCTTTTTCCATTGCTTTCCATACTGATTCACCCTGCATAGCCTGTAGCCACGACACCCCTGTTTCACCACCTTTTCTGCGTTCAGACATACATTGAATCGTTTCCAAAGCATGGATGTCATAACTGTCAATGCCACCTTCTGCAATACACATTACTTCTTCAACCTCAGCTCCATAAGGCATCTCAACAGAAGGCAATCTCCAAGTCAGGGGTAAAGAGGAACCCGCCAGAAAAGGAAATCCCATAGAGCGAGCAGTATCTACCATCTCTTTTGCCCATTCCCATTTCCACGATAAGTGCTTATCATTAAAAACAGGAACACTGCGGCCATCCTGTTTAAAAACCTCTACTGTTTCTTTAAAAAACTCATAGCGTGGATAAAGCTTCTGGCCTATTTCATTGTTGGGGTAATTGCCGTGTTCACCTATCAGAAGAACCCCATCTACCGCCAGCTTATCACCACCACAACGCAAGGTTTCAGCAATGGTTGGATAAATTGGAAAACCGAACTCTTTTGATCGACTACGGCTTAGATCATTCTCGGGAAACTGATCCATATATACTGAGGCCAGTTCAATTGGAGAGTGATACCACTGTCCTTCCACAGGATAGCCAACCAGGAACCGTTCACTGGTATGCCAGACATGGGACCAGTTACGCCATTCTGTAGCAATGACAGCAATTTTTTTTCTTTTCTCTGACCTACCCTTTTTCAAAAAGCTACACCCTAAAGAGCTTGCAGCTACTCCACTTCCAAGTGCACTAAGAAATGCGCGTCGATCAATCATTGAATTCTCCTTGGTTTAAAAACATTGGTTTGTTAATCCTAGTGTTGGCTGGTATCTAATTTATGCTAAAGAGTAAACCCTTGATTAATGTTTGTAGGAATCAACTGCGTGTTTAAATTAATTTGAACTGGGTTAATCATTGCAAGGCAATCATTGTCTGCTATCGATCAGTAAGTCTCCAGAGACTATAGATAGCTAACACAGCACATATTAAACTGAACAGAAATATATAACCCTCAGGATTGCCCTGTTCGCCGCCATAAATAAAGCCCCTGAGGCTGACACTTGACACAACGGCAAAAAGAATTGTTGCCACTGATAGTAATAATTTTTTCATTGTCTGATCGCTTAGGACAGCATTAGATCAATTGAAAACACTTTATAAATAAAATTTCTCCCCCAACAAATCGTAGGGGCATTTTACTGCATTTTTGAGTAGCCAGCTGCTTTTGAGAATTGCTTTTCACTAAAGCTTACCAGGTAAACAATACTCTGGTTCCAAAGCTGATGATAATCCTTAGTCTCAGGCATGACATAGTAGGTCACCTTAATAGTACCATCAGCTAATTGCACCCCATTGGCATAACCACAATTTTTCCCAAACCCCTTCCATCCAATCGAAACACGATGATCATAGTCCCAAGTTTTTCCTTCATCCCGACTGAGCATGGCCATAGCTCCATAAGGGGCACGACGATTTCCCCAAGTTAAAAAGAGGTTCCCACTTTGAAGGCGAATAGCCCCAGCAGGATGTTGCTGTGGTTGAGTCACCGTTTGAGGACCTGTCCATGTGCGCCCCGCATCTGCAGATTGGTACTGATCGGTATCATGCCTCGGTGTACGAACATGGGCTAACAAACGGTTTTCGTCAAGTTGAACTAGAGTTGTTTCCTCGTACATAAGCCGGCCTGACTTATGCATAATCAGAGAAAGATCTCCCCAAGTAACTCCCTCATCAGTTGACCGAATTACAGCCGACATCGACTGAGTTCCCTCAGGAATCATAAGCTTTCCTTTATACTCTGGATTGTAATTACCATATAGTGACATTAGGGCGGTTCCATCTTGAAGAGAAAGAATCCGCCAATGCGGTGAAACTCCATTTTGCCTTCCAAGAAAAGGACCCAAAAAAGGCCCTACGTCCATTGGCCTCATAGTAGACCAAGTTTGGCCCATATCATCAGACCAAGTAACAACCATACCCTGGCATGGATTAATCCAATCCATACCAGGAGCATTACGCTCCTTTCCATCAGGACCATAGTGGTAGTTCAACTGGACCCAAGCAGCAACAATACGACCACTAGGTAATTGACCCACAGCCTGATTCCGTTCTTGGAAAATAATATATCCTCCGTCCTCCTGCCTTTCAAAAAGTTTACCATCAGATCCTCTTCGTTCACCCATGAGTACAGGATCTAACCATGTTTGACCTCCATCAGTTGACCGAAGCCATTGCATACAAACATTGACTCCTTCAGTACCATCCACTAACCGGGCCTTTTGGATAACCATTCCAACTGAATCATCTGAAAGCTGATTGACAGTCCCCCAAGCAGCACCACGGGCAATGGCTTGACTTTGACTAGCTACAAGTTTAGCAGTTCCTTTGTCGGTAGAATTACAGGCTCCAATAAAGAGGGATAAAACTCCTATACAAATAAACATATTTGTTACACTTCGATGCATCATCTCTCCTTTTTAAACCTATAATTTGGAAATCAGGACTCTTCTATACTAAACCTAAGAAATTAAAATGTGAGTAGGAAAACAACCAAGTAATTTTACAACTCTCAATGAATCGTTGACAAGAAATTGTAATAAGGGGATCCCGCACTTAATAAATCTTTTAGAATTTTTTTAAGGCTATCCTACAGATGGTTAGGTTCTTGTTGGAAAGGATTGGTGAATGGTTGGTCTAAGGGTATTATTCAATCGTTTCATACTTCTAAACTTCTAAACTTCTAAACTTCTAAACTTCTAAAAAGTTAGTTACCTATTCCGGTTTTTTAGAACTTTCCAGCTAAAGATTTTTCCATAATTGTAACTACTTCCTCGTCGCCAAAAGTAGTATTGCCAACGGTAAGTCCAACCAACTTAAACCCTTTTGCTGCTTCCAGATTAATTTCCTTAAGCATGGTGGAGGTTTTTTTTGTTGCTAGAAGCTTGTAATCATAGCCAGGGTCAGGCATGCTGGAGTCCCGCTCCATAATAACTACAATCTCTTGCCCGCCAAACCTTGTTTCAAAAACTGTTTGCCCTTTGTACTTGAATTTTTTTTCTCTGCCCCTCGCATTTCCTTTTCCATCGTAGAAGTCTTATTTGTGGCTAGTACCAAGTATTCAAATTGAACACTTTTGTTGTGCCTCGACATGAGTACAACCATTTCATTGTCACCAAAGAAAGTATTCCCACCCATGACTGCTTTGAAACTGAAGCCTTCCTTAACAGCCTGATTCATTTCTTTTTCCATGGTGCTAGTTCTTGAGGTAGCTAGTAAGTGGTATTCATCCTGACCCAGAGAGTGATCGTCACCCTTAGGTTCCTTCCCAAACATACTGCCACACCCAATAAACATTAGGAGTGGTATTAGGATATAGTTAATGCCTCTCATAGTTTCTCTTTCTGACTTGATTATGACCTTATGTATTTTCAAATAACGTAAGGAGATGAAGTTGAAATACTACTTCTAACATCAGCCATAGTATTAACGCCAAGATTAATCCCAGATGGTTTTTCACAAAACTACAAACATCGGTATCTATAATTTTCCATAAACCTAGTTTGATGTCCAGGATTGCCATAAATAGCTCCATCTAAAAATGTAAAATCAATAACCAAAATGATTATTCCCTATTTTCTTATTACCTATTTTAGGTCTTTTCCTCTGACCAAATTCACCGTCCTGGCTTCGCGGACCTCTCCGACCCCGATCAAATTCACCTTCCTGGCTTCCCTGCCTAAAACGTTTATTGATCGTGCTCATACTGTCTGAAACCCCATTACTCTTCTCAAAACCCAAAAAGAATTTCTCAGTAAAATCCGATTTTTCCACTGCCACCAGCAAGTTTTCAATTTCACGGTTAAGCCTCTTGGTAATTTTAAGAAGATTGTCTTCAACCGATGCTTCGATATCAATAGCTCCTTTGGCAGAAGGCCCCACGATGATTTTTTCCACTGCCACCAGTAAAAGTGTTGAACCGAAAAGAATCGTCACCGATATTAGTCCCACTTGTTTGGTTTTCATGGTCTCCCTCACTTTGGAATTTATTTTGTTATTTCTAAGTAAGAGTCGGGTTATGAAGATTTAGTTGCAAACAAAAAATAATTTCTTGAGTTCGTTTATAATTTTCCCTAAGAATTCTACACACCGATTCTTTATATATCTCAAAGATAGTCTCAGTTGCCAAATTGAAATATTCGTTAGAATTACTGCTTAACTTTATTTAAGAAAACTTGACACAGCCTATAAAAATTTGGACTATGGATAAGCCTATTTAAGGTAAACCTAACATTAGAACCGAATGTTGTGAAAGATTCGAATTGGTGCAAAATGGGAAATAACACCAGCAATTCCAATCCGAGCATAACGCCATTTTCAATATGGAATTTAAAAGTAAAACCACATAGTAAATCAGGGATCATGATGTTGCTACTCTGTAGGTTTTTTATCCTCTCTACCTGTTTAATTTTTTTTCACTCCATTAGCTTTAGTTCTTCTGCCCTTCAAGAAGAACCAGTCAAGCAGATTGACTTCCATAAACAAATCCTCCCAATCCTCAAAACTAAATGTTTAGCATGTCATGGTGAAAACTCACCACAAAGTGGGCTTCGCCTAACAACAATAGAAAATATTTTGAAGGGAGGAGATTCTGGCTTCGTCGTTGTTTGGGGTTCATCTCAGGAAAGCCCTCTCTTCCAAGCAATCCATTCTGGCTCTATGCCTCTAGATGGTAATCCGCTCAGCGATTCACAAATTCACCTCATTGGTCAATGGATTGATCAAAAAACGTCAATATCAGATCAAGTATCTAGGCCTGAGGAAAAAATAACTGAAATCGATGTGATGCCTTCTATTCTCCATAGGCGTTGTGCGGCCTGCCACGGTCGACGAAAACAGGAAGGCGGTTTCGATGTGCGTACCCGTACTAGTCTACTAAAAGGAGGAATATCAGGACCTGCCATTGTCCAAGGGAATCCAGAAAAAAGTCTACTTCTCCAAAGAATTATTTCCGGGGAAATGCCACCTCCAGAATCTCAGGCCGCATATACAATTCGTCCGGTTACTACAGAAGAACTTATGAGGATCCGTCGCTGGATAGCATCCGGCGCCCCAGAGGATAGTCCTGAAAGGATGGCGACTGAAAATAATGCTAATTCACTGATACCTGATAAAAATAGAGACTTTTGGTCTTTCCAACCTCCTAAACGTCCCCTACCTCCAAGAGTATTAGACGAGTCACTCGTATATAACCCAGTTGATTCGTTCCTACTTAAAGAGCTGGAATCCGTAGGAATGAGTTTCTCACCCCAGTCCAATCCCGAGGTTCTGATACGGCGAGCTTATTTAGATCTGGTTGGTCTGCCTCCTTCACCTGAGGACGTTGAAACCTTTCTAAAACTTACCAATCCTATGGCATATGAACGTCTGATCGATCGCCTTTTATCATCACCACGGTATGGTGAACGTTGGTCAAGGTATTGGCTTGATGCAACAGGCTATTCAGATTCAGAGGGGATCATTGATGCTGATTTAATCCGTCCTCATGCTTATCGATACCGTGACTATGTCATCCGTTCCTTAAACAGTGACAAACCTTACGATCAATTTTTACTGGAACAAATCGCTGGGGATGAACTCTTCGACTATAAAACAACCAACAATCTATCCCCAAAACAAATGGATCATCTTTTAGCAACAGGGTTTCTCAGAATGGGCCCTGATGGGACTCATGAATACTCTAACAACTCAATAGCTGAACGATTTGACGTATTAGCCAACCAAGTTGAAATTTTCAGTTCTGCAGTAATGGGTCTTACGGTAGCTTGTGCCCAGTGCCACAACCATAAATATGATCCCATTCCCCAGCAGGATTACTATCGATTTAGCGCTATCTTTCAGAGTGCCTATGATCCTTATGACTGGTTCGTTCCTAATATTAGAGATGTTCCAACTAACAAAGATGGAGCTTATCCTCAGCGATCCTTAGCAATGGTTCCGAAAGAAGAAATACTGCAAGTTAAAGCCCATAATGATCCTATCCGTAAGCGTATTCAGTTACTGAAAAATCAGTTGGGCGACAAGGAAAAATCATTCCGTAAGCTCCTTTTTCAAGAGAAATTAGACAAGTTGCCTAAAGGTGTAAGCAAGGATGTTGATAAGGCTTTTAAACTTAAGGCTAAAGAACGCAATACCGTTCAGCAATATTTAGTAGAAAAATTTAAAGAAATTCTGAACGTCGAAAAAAAAGAGTTAGAAGAGCGGTTTGAGGATTATCAATCTGAAGCAGCCAAAATCCAAGAGACTATCAAAACAGCTCAGAAACAAGTTAAACGAATTCCAGCAATTCGAGCTTTATTCGATATGGGTGGGGAGCCGACACCAACCTACATTTTAAAGCGAGGACAAGCTCTTAGTCCTGAATCACCTGTCCAACCTGGTGTGTTGTCAGTGTTAAGCAATGGTATTAGACCCTATCAAGTCAACAAACCTGATTGGACCACCGACACCAGTGGAAGAAGATTAGCCCTAGCCCAATGGCTCATACAACCAAATCACCCTTTAACAGCCCGTGTTATAGTTAATCGAATTTGGCAACACCATTTTGGAAGAGGATTGGTATCTACCCCAGGTAACTTTGGTCTAACTGGAGATAAACCCTCTCATCCAGAGCTTTTAGATTGGTTGGCCACTGAGCTTGTCAGACATAACTGGAGCCTCAAAGCAATTCATAAGCTGATTATGACTTCGTCAGCTTACCGACAGAGATCTAGATTCAATCCTAACAGCCATTCAGCCGATCTGGAAAATATTCTATTATCTCGGTTTCCTATGAGACGGTTAGAAGCTGATGTTATTCGTGATTCAATTTTAAAGGTTGCACAACGACTTAATTCGACTCCTTTCGGTCCAGCTGACCAAGTTAAAGTGCAGGCGGGCGGTGAAGTGGTGAGCGAATGTTTATCAGGGGGCTGTCGGCGCAGTATCTACATGTTGCAACGCCGTTCTATGATTTTAACAATGCTCCAGACTTTTGATGCTCCCCAACTAAACCCAAACTGTTTAAAACGTTCACAGTCAACTGTATCGTCTCAAGCTCTTCAGCTCTGGAATAGTAAGATGGTCCGAGAAAACTCTCAATATTTTGCAGGTCGGATAATGGATAAGGTTTATCAGGATGTGGAAAAACAGGTTTATCAGGTTTACTTGACAGCTCTTTCTCGACCACCTTCGTTACTGGAAACAAGACAGGGAATCAAAGAAATTAGAAGTTTGACTGAACACTGGATGGAAAAATTGGAGCAGGAGTCTCTGGCTGAGCCCAAGCGAACAAAAGCTCAGTGGCTAGCCTTGACCACTTTTTGTCATGCTATTTTAAACTCGGCAGAGTTTATTTACATTGACTAAGGGATAACGGCATGCAATCTAGATCTGAACTTGAAATGATCCATTCTAAAATGAAGCAATCATCACTCTCACGTCGGAACTTTTTCTCTCGAATAGGGGACGGTTTATGCGGGACTGCTCTGGCACAACTACTTGGAAGTGATCTTTTATTATCTAACCCTAATTCTCTAAAAATAGGTACCCTCAAAGAATATGATCTAAGACCGGTCCAACCCCATTTTGACTCCAAGGCTAAAGCTGTAATCCATCTCTTTATGAATGGGGGACCTAGTCAACTGGACTTGTTTGACCCTAAGCCGCTCTTAAAAAAATATAGTGGCCAGCCACCAAGCCGAGAACTATCCAACGATATTGAATTCATTGAACAGGCTGGAGGAATGATGCCCTCCCCATTTACATTTGCTAAGCATGGACAATCAGGAATGGAAATTTCAGAACTCATGCCGTGTCTGGCAAAACAAGTTGATGATATCAGTTTAATCCGATCAATGTTTACAACCCACTTTAACCATGAACCAGCCTTATTCATTATGCAAACCGGTCGTTTTCTGTCTGGCAGACCTTCGATAGGCTCTTGGATTGCATATGGACTGGGCAGCGAAAACCAAAACCTACCAGCCTATGTGGTACTCGACGATCCTAAACAACTACCCATCAATGGTATCCAGAACTGGCAATCTGGATGGTTACCACCTATTTACCAAGGAACCCGTATGCGCTCAGAAGGACTACCTATTTTAAACCTAAAGCCTGAGAACGAATTCCCAGACGCCGTTCTTAATTTAGCCCATTCAATTCGTAGGCGTCTTGACCTGAAACACATGCAGGAACGTCCTGGACAATCAGAACTGGATGCTCGTATAGCTAATTATGAATTAGCTGCCCGTATGCAAATGACTGCTACCGATGCCCTAGATATTTCTAAAGAAAGTTCCGCAACACAAGAAATGTACGGTGTTAATAATGAAGTAACTGCTTCATATGGACGGCGTTGCCTAATGGCACGACGGCTTGTGGAACGCGGTGTCAGATTTGTTCAAATCTACATCGAAGGTCAAATTTGGGACACTCATTCCAATTTAGAGAAGGATCTACGATATTGTTGTACAAAAACGGACCAGCCAGTAGCTGCTCTTTTAAAGGATCTCAAACAACGAGGTCTACTTGAAAGTACCTTGATTATTTGGGGTGGGGAATTTGGTAGATTACCCCTGTCCCAAGTTGATCCTAGAAGGAAAAACCGAGGTAGAGACCATGGTCCTGGAGGTTTCAGCACTTGGTTAGCCGGTGCAGGTGTTAAGGGAGGCACTGTTTACGGTGCTACAGACGATATCGGTTATAAGGCAGTGGAAAATCCAGTAAGTGTATCTGACTTCCATGCTACAATCCTTCATTTGCTGGGTATGAACTTTCGCAACTTGACCTACCAGCGTCATGGTTTACAGGAGCGCCTTACCGATCAATTTCCTGCCCGAGTAATTTCAGAAATCCTGACCTAGCTAGGATGAATTCCCTTTGATTGAACTAACAACCCTAAGCATCTACTTAATAATTCTATTATGGATTGGGCTTCGGAGTTCTCGAAAAATTCATAGTTCAACCGACTATACTCTCGCTGGTCGGGATATTTCCTGGATGATCATCCTAGCAACAACCTCAGCCACGATGATTGGAGGAGGAGCATCTGTCGGCACTATTTCGCGTGTTTATGAAATTGGAATTGGTGCTGTTGTTGTTACTTGTGCCTGGCACCTACAACTAATTTTTTCCGGGATATGGATTGCACCTCGTCTACGCAGTCTTAACTTAATTACAGTAGCAGACTACTTCGAGCTGCGTTTTGGACCCTTAGCCCATGGTTTAGCAGTGGTTAATTGTCTCTTCTTTCTAGTGGGCGCCCTAGTGGCACAGATGGTTGCAATGGCTACCATTGCTTCCTCGATTATGGATATCCCATATGGAAGTGCTCTCCTAATCGGAGCAACAGTAACTATTTTCTATTCAACGGTAGGTGGAATCCGGGCGGTTGTTGCAACCGATGTCCTACAATTCCTGATTCTAGTTATTGGAATTGGAATAGCCTCAGCTCTGCTACTGATTAAAAACGATGGTTTTTTTGCAATGTCTCATCAAATTGGACTAGAACACTTCAACATCACGGGCCATTGGTCAGCAATTCATTTCATTAGCTTATTCGTAGCTTTCTTCTTAGGAGAAATGTTTATTCCACCCTATACGGTGCGTTTTTTAATTGCACGAGATCCCCGACAAGCTAAATTAGGAATCAGTGGAAGTGGAATTTTTCTACTGCTATTTCTACCGATCACTACCTTTATCATTGGGCTCTCAGCTGTTGTGGATCCAGCGGTTCAACTCGCTGCACAGGGGGGAGTTCAACAAGTTTTTCCCGCCCTAGTTAGAGCAACTTTTCACCCTGTCTTTGCTGGAATTATGATTGCTGCAATGATGGCTGCAGCTATGTCTTCAGCTGACAGTGTACTTTCATGTCATTCTACTGTAATTATGGAGGACATCTACAGGAAATATTTCAATCCCCAAGCGAAAGACCGCTTACTATTGCGTGTCGCACAGTGGACCACTTTAATAACAGGCATTGCTGCTGCTATTTTTGCCTACTACTTCCGAGATATCATTCAGGTGCTTGAGTTTGTCTATGATTACTGGGCTCCTGGAATGGTTCTTCCTTTTCTAGTAGGTCTATTCTGGTATCAGCCCAAACGTATCTATGCGGTGGTAATTTCCATGTGTGCTGGTTCCGCCTCCACCACCATTTGGCTATGGCTGGGTTCTCCATGGGATGTGGGGGCTGCCCTATTAGGTTTTGCTATAGCTGTTACTGGTTTTTTTGTCGCCTTACCTTTTACATCAAAGCGTAGGCTTGGCAATCTTTTTCAACCACGAAAGTCATCAGGCTAGGTTAACTGGGAAGGTGCTTGTCTTTTTCATTATGATGACTAAAGCAGTATTTACCCCACTACCTGTTCAAAAAGACGTAGAAAATTTCCTCCAATTATTTGGTCAATAGATGCAGTATTGTAGCCTCGGTTCCGAAGTCCCTGGACAACGGCAGGAGTTTCGCTGCTTTTAGTAAAAGGAGGTGGAAAATAACCAAGCTGATCTTTAAAATCGGTCCCGATTCCAACGTGATCAGTACCAACCAGCTTGACCAAGTAATCAATCGTATCTAGTAACAAGGGTAGTCCTGGCTGCTCGTTAGAGGGGCCCAGTGGTGTCGGTGACGCACCGATCAAGCCCCCATTATGGGCAATAGCCACGATTTGTTTATCAGAAAGGTAACGGACAGAGTTCGTCAAACTGCGAGCCCCTCCGTGGCTCACCAAGACTGGCCCTTTAACAAATTCGAGCACCTCCCAAAAACTCGGCGCAACCAAGTGTGTTAGATCGATAAGGATGCCTAACCGGCACATCTCTTCCAACAGCTTTCGACCTCTATCTAACAAGTATCCCTTGGGATCTTTCCCCTCCTCATAGGCCCGCATTTTACCTCTTTCCCAAACCTGAGAAGCAGCACCAAACTCATTAGCATGTTCGTGAACAAGGCCAACGTGTCTCAGTCCAAGGGAATGCAGGTTTTGAAGAACCCTAGGATCTCCACCAAGTGCATCCGTACCTTCCATACCAATAATTAGTGCCACACAACCCTTGGATTCTGCTGTCTGAAGGTCGCCTATGCTGCGAACCAATAATACATCTTCTCCAGCAGGCCCAGAAAGTTCCCTGTGAACATAATCCAGAACCTCCAATATTGTTCTTAGAGGGGCTTCGACACTATGAGAGTGCGGTCCACTAAGCAAGATGTTCGGCGTCCAGATTGCAGATAGCTGACCAGCAACACCTCCCACACGCATGAGTGGAACATCGGTCAATCCTCCCAGAGAAGAATTAAGTGGTTTTTTTCTGCGATAAGCAACATCTAAAATGTGGCCATGGATGTCGATGATCATTGAGGTTCCTTTGAAAAAATTCTTATCAACATCCTTAATGAACTCCAATTAATTTTTGATAGGAAGAGGGATACGGATCAATATATTTTGGGGAGAATCTAATAATTCTAACAAGAATTTTTCTTAAAAATGTTACTCCTTCTTGTTTTTTTGTTCCCACTCCAGCGCTAGACGCTGACCTTCTTCTTTTTGAGAGGAGGTTAATTGTTTGGCTAGTACATCCCGATCTTCGATAGCTTCATCAACTCTTTTATCAGCAGCTAGACTAAGCCATTTATATGCCTCTACAAAGTTTTGTTGAACTCCTTTACCATCCCAATACATCTTACCTAACTTGATTTGGGCAGACACAAATCCTTGGTCTGCAGCAAGTCGATACAACTCACTTGCTTTTTCAAAATTTTGGGAAATTCCTTGACCTTTTTGATATATCATTCCCAAGTGGAATTGGGCTTCATCATTTTTCTGATCTACAGCAAATTGATACCACTTAATGGCTTTTTGATAATCTTGAGCAACGCCTTCACCCAGATCGTATAGTCTCCCCAAGTTTTTTTGGGCATCCACATCCCCTTGTTCTGCTGAGAGCCGATACCACTTTGCAGCCTCTTTATGGCTTTTTGGAACCCCTACACCAAGATAATACCTTGCTCCCAAGGCATTTTGGGCTGCAGCATTTCCTTCTGCAGCCAATTCCTTCCACCGCTTCAGAAGATCAAGGGAATCATTGGCAACCACGGGCAAACAAACCCCAGTCACTAAAAATATTAGTACTAAATATTTAAATGGGTTAGCGAATGATTTCTGTTTATCTTTTTTTGGAATCGCTACATTGCTGATCAAATTCATACCTAGAAAATCTTAGACAATCACTGTCTCACTATTTTATAAATTGTATGTTCAAGTCCCATTTCTTCTGAAATTTCAGAAATTCGTTCTTCCATAACCTTCTGCATTGTTTCTTCATTAGTAATATTTGCAACTATGATTGCATTATGATCATCAATCTTAGCGACAACATCAGCATTCATAAATTCTTTACGAAGGTCATAATCCCCATCATACGCCTTTTTCCACTCCTCAAAAGTAACCTTTTCGATTTTAACCATTATCATTTTATTCATTGCCGTCCTCCAAATCAATTAACCAGAAAATTTCTCTCTTAACAACTGTAGAACATATAATGCTACCGTAAGGTGTTTTGAAAGACTACCGATAGAGAATTTTTGCTTTTTTCTAAATTAGGCATCTTTGGTACCCAGACAAGCATCTTAAGAAAATGAATACAAAACATTCGTTGTAAAAGGGTGAGAAAGTTTTTGGGGAAAATCCTGGAATAATTGATCGAGGAAACTCACAGATTTTAAATTATTGGGGTTTTATCCTGACTTGATACTTGGAAGAGGGTTCTCATGAAAGCACAGATAAACATTCTTGGTTATTGTCTCATTTTCATTCTTGGTCTAGATTCTTTGGCTTTTTCCCAAACGATCAAAACATTAACGGTTCCTCAAGGAACCAAAATCCTAGTTGAACTAGAAACCACTCTGAACAGTAGCACAAGCCGTCAGCATGACCGATTTACGGCCACGGTAACTGAATCTATTTTTGTCGAAGGAATAGAAGCAATTCCTATCGGCACAAGCTTAATGGGACAAGTCGCACGGGTTAAAAAAGCAGGTCGCATCAAGCGCAGAGCGGAAATGAATCTAGAATACGAATCCTTATTGTTTCCCAATGGAGTTACTAAATCTATAGTTGCTGTTCAATCCGATCTGGATGGCAAGGAACAAGTTGGACATAAAGAGGGAACTATTAGGGGAGAATCGTCCCGCAAAAGAGATGCAATTGGGATTGGCGGTAGGTCTGCTTCTGGGGCTGCCCTAGGAGGAATTACCCGTGGCAG
>CAYWYX010000028.1:23918-29167 GCA_964462735.1 uncultured Acidobacteriota bacterium
GCAGAAGATGGAGATGCTAAATCACAATGGTACTTGGGAGTGATGTATGAAACCGGTACAGAAGTTTCTAAAGATTATAAAAAAGCTACTAAATGGTTCAGCCTTGCTGCCAATCAAGGGTTTGCTCCTGCCCAATTTAACTTGGCATTAAATTATGACCTAGGGCATGGGGTACTACAAGATTATGTCAAAGCACACAAGTGGTTGAGTCTTGCTGCTACTCAGGGCCACAATATGGCAATTATAACTTTAGCTCCTTCTATGAACTACGTTGAGGCCCATAAGTCGTGGAATTTATTAGCTACGCAAGGATATAGCTCTGCTGTTATGACCAGAGAGTGGGAAGTGGCTAAGAAAATGACGCCGTCTCAAATCCAAGAAGCCCACAGGTTAGCCAGAAATTTTAAACCTAAGAAGAATTAACCCTATTTAAAAAAACCTCTAGAGGATTAAGGACATTTACTAGGGGCTTTAGTCTCACAAAAGCTTTTCTATTTTCTCAGGTGGGCGACCCAAGACTGCTTTTTCTCCCTTAACAACAATAGGACGCTCAATAAGTTTGGGATTCTTAGACATGTACTGAAACATCAGCTTGTCATCATCCAAGTGAGCCTTTAAATCCAATTCCTTAAAAACAGACTCTTTACTGCGAACAAAATCCCTGGCTCGAAAACCCAATTTGTCAGCTAGGGACTGCAGTTCGGCAGGAGATGGAGGTGAGTTTATATAATTGATTATTTCAAATTCTTGCCCTGAATTTTCCAGAATCTTCACGGATTCCCGGCTTTTGCCTCACTGAGGGTTATGATAAATCAGTATTTTACTCATGTCGTGGCTCCTTTATTTTTTTAATAATAATACCTCCAATCACTGGTAGGAAACAGGATAACCATCGGTTTGGATCCAACCCATTAACAATCCCAAATCCTAAAAGCCAAAGATTAGAAGCTTAAAATATTTTCATTCTTTTGATGGGTTAACATCAATCAAATAACAACAACCAAGAAGATAATCCAACAATACTGATCAAAAGAGAAGCCAGTCCACAACCAATTAATCCTAATTGCATAAACCAGCTTGGTTGCAACTGTCGTGGTAAAAGAGTGCGATTAACATAGAAGGTATGCAGTGCAATAACGCCAAGTGTTACATTGGCTAATCCAGTACCAATTTTAGCGATTTGCAAAGGATCAAAAAAGGAAAGGGATATTAAACCAAACACTCCATATATACCAAGAATGGCGTAATAAATATATTTAACCTGATTACCTTGAAGTTTGCGTGCCTGGGCACTAACCACCCAAATAATATCAGTCCAACGACGAGCCAAAGAGTCCCCAGAAAATATTTGTCCTGGGGCCAAAACCAAGAATCCACATAAAAGAGTAGTTGACCATAATAGAGAACTATATTCAGGATAACCACCAGAAATCGCATCTGCCGTCATGGCAGCTACACGATCCCCAGATACAGAAGCATTGCGGATAAATTCAAGAGAAATCATACATGGTAATGCCATGCCCAAAAAGGCAGCGCCCATCCATACAACAGTTTGGTCCTGAACAATAAATTTTATCCAGCCCTTCCAGCGCGAAATATTTTCTCTACTAATTTCAAAGACTTTTCCAACATGAGAAAGAGTAATTTTTTGGCCTCCGGCAGCACTGGGAATCGCACCAACTCTGGCCCCCATTCCCCAACCTTTATCTCGGGCATAGTTGGAAAAAAGCGAGTTAGCCATTCCACCTATTCCGGCGATCGAGAAAAATCCAGCTAGTAAAGCCCAATCCAAGGCGGGAAGTTCTCCTTTTTCTTTGAGATAGGTCAATAAATTCTGCTCTTCCAGACCCTGCTTCTCTACTAAACTATGAAACCGAGAACGATGGATCGCCGGAATCTGCTCTATCTCGTCATATTTGAGTATCTGGCCTTTTTCCCTAACTGAAAATGTCGTAGCTTGCCAGAAATTGTCCTCGCGAATTTTCCCTTCTACAATAAGAACGAGTTCACCTTCAATTTTTTTAACAAAAAACTGACCTTTCTGAGCCTTCAATTTTGCTAGATCCACTAAACGCTGCCGCTCATATTGAAGGTCAACTGGAATCGTCCTCCCTGACCTATAAGTTTCGGTATGACCAGCTTGCTTTACCGAAAAAGATGTTATTAAAGGCCGTCCGTTTCCCATTGTTCCCTTGACGGTATACTCTTTCCTTTCTCTGACTTCAGTCCAGGTAAAGTGTTGCCCTGCTACAACAGTTTCAGCACGAAAGGGGATCGTTCCAACACGGAAAAACCCCCTACCAACCTCCCACACTTGTTTTCCAGAAACCATCACCAGAGAAATAATCATAAGGTACCCCAATACAAGTACAACCTTAACCGTCATGATTTTTTCAATCATTCGGTAAACCGTACCGCCGAAGACTAACGGAATGAATGCAGCTAAAAAAATAAAGTAGCCTAGAAGTTTTACTAAATAACTCTCAGAAATTAAGGCTTGGCCAATTTGAATGCTTCCCTCTCCAGGGAGGTGACCCAACATGGCTGCAGCCAGAGGAACCGCTGCATTAGATGCCATAAATGGCCAAATTGCAGGAGTCTCAAATAACAAGTAAAGTACCGTCCAAAAAGCTGGGCCAGGCCAGGTACGAAAAAAACCGACGAGAATAGGCTCCCCACAATAGAGTGCATACCGCATCACCTCCAAGTTCAAGAAAACCTGGAAAATAATACTAATTGTGGCAAGCCATAAGAGTGTGGCTCCATATTCGGCAGTCACAGCGGGACCAAATAGCCACTCCCCTGCACCAATTGAAGCCCCTGCTAATAATATTCCCGGACCTAGATAATTCTTCCACTGGCGGAAACCAGTAGATGGTGGAGAAGGTAATGAATCCAACCCCCAAGAAGAAATTCTTCCTCCTCCAAGAGGCTTTTGATTAAAACCGTTATCTGTAGTTGAAAAAGGTTTTTCCACTGGAACTCCTATTTAGAGTGCAACCTTATTAACTACTAAGCAGTATTGTGGGGTGAGTAATATGGGTTCAAAATAGCATGGAAAAGGGGTTTTGTAAAACAGTGCCAGATACCCATAAAAAATATTTTTTTGTTTGGACCCCATATTGTTTCCATTAAACAACCGTTGTAAAATCCCTAAAACTTCCCTTTATAAATTGCTGCCCTGCAGAGAGGTCCTATTGAGAACGATCGAATTGCTCATTGGCTGTGTAACTAAAAAGTACGCTACTTTTTCCGGTCGAGCCTCGAGAAAAGAATTTTTGGTTTGGGTTTTGTTTGAGATTGTGTTGATGCTGCTAGTGGCAGGCCTTTATGGATTTTCTGATTTCTTTAACGAACCCAATCCTGCTGTTCTACTTTTCTATTTGCTGTTTTCTATACCAAACACTGCAGTCGCTTCAAGACGACTGCAAGACACTAACCGAAGCGGATGGTACTGTCTTCCTTTTGCTATCGATGCAATATACCAAATTATTCAGAATATAGCTGGACTGCTGACCTATTCTATTTTTAACCCAGAATCTCTTCCAATGTTGTTAAAAGCACTGTGGTATTTTTTGGAAGGACTTTTGGGTGGATTTATTTTGTTGATAGGATTGATAATCCTTATTTTTTGTCTACGAAAGGGAACTCCCGGTGATAATCTGTTCGGATCAAACCCATTAACATCAGAGGAAACCCCATGAAAGCTATTTCCTACATCCTAATAGTAGCCTTGATTCTGATTGGATGTGAAACTAGTCTTTTTAACAGAAGGGATGATCTGATCAAGACGATGGCAAAAAATACTTCTATAACTAGTACTGACATTTCTCATCAGATTTTTACGAAAAGCAGCTTTGATTGTACTGATTACGATGGAAGCTACAACTCGAATGTCAAAGATTTAAAGAATAGCAAAGATTTTTCCGGAAATTTAACGGTAATAGCCGATAAAACTGCTTGTTCTCTAACAAGCAATAATATCCCTAACCATGACTTCAACGATGAGACTGCTCATTTTGCAACCAATGTTTCTGAAAGGCATAAATCTTTCAGCATACCTAGACATCCTCAACCAGCAGCAAGAAATTCTGGGTTGACTCACCATGCTTGGGATGCAGTCTTGTTAAACGGGGTGGTTGTGGATCTTCTGAGTGCTGGATGTTATAAGCCTAATTCATGGCGAGCTGACTCTGAAGGGAATATACAAGCAGGCTGTTCTGAAGACGACAACTGGTTATTGGTTCCATTGGAAACAACTCATAAATTCGGAGCTGATCAACATAATGCACACGTACAACCAGATGGATCATACCATTACCATGGCAACCCAAAGGCTATGTTCGACAACTCACCTTCTGGAAAGGGTTCTCCCGTCATTGGTTTTGCGGCAGATGGTTTTCCTATTTATGGCGAGTATATTTTGGATTCTAATACTGGACAGTTTCGTAAAGTTCTTTCTGGATACGCTTTAAAAAAAGGTTCCCGTGGAACTAAGTCTGATAGCAATCCCGGCGGCACTTATACTGGATTATATGAACAAGATTGGGAATGGACAGGATCAGGGGATTTAGATGAATGTAATGGCATGAGTAGGGATGGGCAGTATGGATATTACGTGACAAGCTCTTATCCCTACATCCTAGCTTGCCATAAAGGTATACCCGATCCCTCTTTCTCAAAACGAAGGAATTAATGGCAAGACAATGAATCCCTCCCAAATCAGTCAGGTACAAAAGCTAAACAGAAATGGAAGCAAAAAAGAGAAGCCTTGTCAGAAAAAATAAGATGATGACCTAGCTTCAAACATTTTTATAGTCAAACCTTCAAAACTTGATTCATAATAGCTATAAATACCAAACAAAATTCCAAAGCGGATGAGGTCATGAAAACCAAACAGGCAGCATTACTATCGGTAACGTTTCTTCTGGGTTCCACACTGTTACTGACGGCTGGGAAAAGACCCAATTTTTCCGGAACGTGGGTATTAGATCCTGAGAAGAGTGATATGGGTCAGGCTGGTCGTGGTCAAGGCTGGAGAGGACAGCGTGGCAGAGAAGGCCAAGCTGGTCGTGGTCAGGGACGGAGAGGCCCCCAAGGCAGAGAAGGCCAAGCTGGTCGTGGTCAGGGACGGAGAGGCCCCCAAGGCAGAGAAGGCCAAGCTGGTCGTGGTCAGGGACGGAGAGGCCCCCAAGGCAGAGAAGGCCAAGCTGGTCGTGGTCAGGGACGGAGAGGCCCCCAAGGCAGAG
>CAYWYX010000029.1:0-21498 GCA_964462735.1 uncultured Acidobacteriota bacterium
TAGTGACTTAACAAAAAAGGCGGCAAAACCAGATTCTGACGAGCCCTTTGCTTATTCTGACATGATATTATTAGAGTAATGGAGTCGTTCTGTTACTTACGAATGATAATTCAGATAACTAGATTAGGTCTAGCAAGACTAAATTTGATTGCTCCATAGCATAAAAATCAGAGTTGAATTCCTAATGCACCCTACGGATTTTAAAGCCTTTCAGGCCAGTGAATATTTGTTTAAAAAGATTGGATTAACTAAATCTACCCAGATAGATTCAGGCATCATTTTAGGATCAGGACTAAGTGCAGTTACTGCGATCTTAACATCAAAACAGGAGATTTCTTTTCAATCCATTCCTTACTTCCCTGAATCGACTGTACCAGGACACCCAGGCCAGTTTGTTTTTGGGAAAATAGAGGGTCAGCTTATTTGTATCATCCAGGGACGTTTGCATTACTATGAAGGTCACGATATGCAAACGGTTACGCTACCTGTTCGAATATTAGGTGCTCTTGGTATTAAAAATCTCATTATAACGAACGCAGCAGGTGCACTGAATGAAGGGTTTAATCCGGGAGATTTTGTACTAATTAAGGATCATATTGGGCTCTTTTTACCAAATCCTCTCATTGGTTATAACAAAGACAACCTAGAAACTCGATTCCCTGACCTCACAGATGCCTACTCTAGGAGACTTCGTCAGATTGCTATGAAGTGCGGAGAAAGATTGGGCTTGGAAATGAAGGAAGGTATTTATGTTGCTGTCTCTGGACCAAGTTATGAAACTCCTTCAGAAATTGCACTATTAAAAAGTTTGGGTGCAGATATGGTAGGAATGTCAACAGTGCCAGAAGTCATTGTGGCAAACCACCTTTCAATGAACTGCTTAGGAATTTCTGTTATTACTAATCTGGCAGCAGGGTTAAGTCAATCCCCACTTCATCATGAAGAAGTACTAACAGTCAGCAACAAAATTCAAAAACCTATAGGGCAGTTCTTAAGTATGTTGTGCAGAAATCTGTAGAACTTATACTTTAAAATACTATCGTTGCTAGTCCTCTAATTAACTGAGTCATTGTTTTTCCTCAACTGAAAAAACTAAGTGTAAAAAGATAGATTCAACGAATCTTAAAGAAAAATCTTTAAGTTGTCAGAAAGTAGTTAGTATTTAGAATGAGGTAATCATTTAATTTTCCAGTTTAAATATGAACTCTTCCCTACTATTATTTTTAATTGTTTGTGAAGAAAACTTGGTATTTTTTGATTGAGTTTTTTAGTACTCCTCTATGAATATTAAAGCTTCAAATAGACCTTTCATAATTGGTATTGCTGGAGGAACTGGTTCAGGTAAAACAACATTGGCGCAAAAACTAAAAAAATCCATACTACTTAGTCTTACTCTTTCTCAAGATAATTATTACAAAAATCATGAACATCTTTCTCTGAAGGATCGATCTAATATCAATTTTGACCATCCGGATGCCATAGATTTCTTGCTTCTAAAAAAGCATCTTTGCCAACTTTGTTGGGGTAAAGATATACAAATCCCACAATACGACTTCAGCCAACACAGGAGACTGGAAAAATCAGAAACAGTAAAGGCCGGCAGATATACATATATTATTGTTGAGGGCACCTTAATTTTTTCGCAAATACGTGGTTTAGATTTTAAAATATTTGTTGACACTGACTCCGATATTCGATTAATCCGCCGATTAAAAAGGGATATTCAAGAGCGGGGAAGGACAACAGAGTCTATCATCCAACAGTATCTAAACACCACTCGTCCTATGCACTGTCGTTTCGTTGAGCCAACAAAAAATCAGGCCGACATAGTAATACCTGGTGCAGCTCCTTCTAATGATCAGTTTAAGAGACTGGTAAAAAAAATTAAGGATACGGAGAAAAAACTTTAAATTAGGATCACGATTGAGACTATTCAAGTTTTTTTATAGGTACAGTTAAGTTTCCCAATATAGAAAGGGCTAGATCATGAAAGTCCAAATCAACAAACATGAATTAGAATATGCAGGATTTATCAAGATTGAAAAAAGTCGCCTACGATTTGAAAAGTTCAATGGAACCATGAGTGAGGAGGTGACACGCTACCGGCACTATCGTGGGGATGCTGTTGCTGTCATAATTTTTGACAACGTTTGTAATCAAGTACTTCTTATCAAACAGTTTCGCTATGCTGTTCACGCTAGGACTAGTAACGGTTGGTTAGTCGAATGTGTGGCTGGGATGCAAGAAGAAGAAGAAAACCTAGAGGATGTTGCCCACCGTGAGGTTTACGAAGAAACCGGTTTAAAATTAACTAGTTTGAATCTGATGACAGAATACTTTTTTAGCCCAGGGAGTTGTTCTGACAAAGTTCATATTTTCCTTGGCACAGTGGAGAACCCTGAACAAACAACTGGGATACATGGCTTAAGTCATGAAGGAGAAGACATAAAAGTTTGGTGGGTCCCCCTAGTAACTGCACTGGCTATGTGTGATGCTAGTGAGATCCAAGATGCAAAAACAATTGTTGGACTAAATCTATTGGCAAGGCGTATTCAAATCAATTAAGAGACAAATAGTAAATTACAATTTAGGGTAAGTTAGTAACACCAATTTTCAAGCAATGCATTTCCAAGGTGCAGATCGAACAACAAGGTCTGCGGGCTGAACAAACCCTACGACCATGGTTAATAAGGCGATGAGAAAAGTTAATCCATTCTTTTCGGGGAATAATTTTCATCAGGTCCTGTTCGACTTTTTCTGGATTTTTCCCAGCGGTTAGTCCTAATCGATGAGCAATTCTAAATACATGTGTATCGACGACAATCCCAGAAATCAGACCATAACTGTTTCCAAGTACAACGTTAGCTGTTTTTCTAGCAACACCAGGAAGACTCCGTAGATCCTCCATAGATTTTGGAACTTCTCCATCAAAATAGTGCACAATTCGTCGACAAGCCTCTTTAATATTCTTAGCTTTATTTCTATAAAACCCAGTTGAGTGAATCAGCTTCTGTATATTAGCCAACGATGCTCGACTAAATTCCTTGGCTGAAGGATAACGTCTAAAAAGAGCTGGTGTAACCATATTGACTCGTACATCAGTGCACTGGGCGGAAAGAATAGTAGCAATTAACAATTGAAGAGGAGAACTGTGATCCAAGGCACATTTAGCATCAGGATATGTTCTCTTTATAATTTTGAGAATTTTTTCTACTTGGGTTTTTGAAAGTTGCATAGTGTTTAAAAAGTAGAAATATTAGTATGATTCACTAAGTATTTTCCTTAAACCACAATAATGAAAAATCATAGGGTTGGATTCTGGAAACCCCTATAAGGCAAATGTTCGCCATTTGTGAAAGTATAACTCTAGATTTCTTTTCTTTCTTTATAATTTTTCTTTCTCAAAAATCACTATCTTATTCAAAAAAGATATTTTCTTTTTCTTTAAAAAGACCTATTTTTCATGAACTTCTTGAAATTTTTTAGTCTTAAGCTCAAGATAACATTCTAAGGCAGTCCCTTAGCGAGGTGTATAAAGATGTTGGATCAAAACTCTTCATTAATCACAACTTTTTTGATAATTATTTCGGCTATACTAGCCCAATTCCTATTCAACAAAATACAACAGCGTTTAAGACAACTTATTCAAGAAAAACATCCCCTTGGTCCACTATTTCGTGGAGGATTACATTGGATCTATTTATTCTTTAGTTCTGTTATTTGGCTAGGTACTTTTTTCGGAGTTTTAGGAACATATCCCGAAACCAGATTTATATCTGTACACTTGCTGACTATCTTCCTGGGAGGGCTCTCATCTCTACAACAATTTTTCTTCACACCAATAATACCTGGCATTACTAAAATTACTGCTTTTCAATTTTTCAAGGCAATCATTTTTATTATTTTTATTGGTCTATTTGCAAGAGGAGCTCGAAAACTACTACTAAATCATATCCTCAATAAAACTCCAATGGATCTTAGTATCCGGCATGTAGTCGCTACCTTTACCCAATACCTAGTGATTCTTATAGGGTTTCTTATCTTACTTCAAACAGCTGGAATTGACTTGAGCGCTCTAGGGTTAGTCTCTGCAGCTATAGGTGTTGGTGTTGGATTTGGTCTTCAAAACATCACCCATAATTTGTTAAGCGGTGTTTTTATTCTTTTTGAAAGACCCATCAAAGTAGGCGACAGAATTGAAGTGGGCGAGGTTAATGGAGATGTTGTTCGAATTGCAGCTCGGGGAACCACAGTTAGGACTAATGACAATATTGACATTATCGTCCCAAATTCAAGTTTTACATCTTTTAATGTAATTAACTGGAGCCACGGGGATCACAAAGTTCGCTTTCGGGTTCCTGTACCAGTAGCTTATAACTCCGATGTCCAGTTAGTAGAGAAACTCCTGTTAGAGGTCTCTGATGAAAACGAGAATATTTTAAAAAATCCTGTTCCGAGAGTAATCTTCCAAGCGTTTGGTGATCATTCAATAAAATTTGAACTTCGGATATGGACTTCCAAAATGCTTCATAGAAGAGGTGTTTTGTTTAGCCAGATTAATTTTTCCATCTATGAAAAATTTCAAAAACACCGTATTCAAATTCCATTTCCTCAGAGAGATCTTCATCTCAAAGAACTCCCTAAAAACTGGCAAACTATTTTAGATAATACAGTTAAATCTGAGGACTCACTGCCCAAAGCAGATGAACAAAAACCTTGAGTCATCGCGATACTTTTCTTATCGGGCTTAATTGAGTTGCTGTAGGATTTCCCCTAGCTGCTTAGTTTCTTCTCCATATCTTGCCCAATCACCTAGTCGTAAAGCCTCCTGAGCACGCTTATATGTTTCTGTTGCTCTCTGAATCAGGTATGTACTGGTTGTTACTCCTTTACTAGATTCTTTCTTTCCTCTTGACTGACTAACAACCAAACTTGGTGCAACACCAAAGATACGACCTAAGGAAAGTTCGAGTGTTTCTTCCATGGCAATCTGATTTCCAAAAGCCACAATTACTCGCTTAAGCTCTGGTAGACTTCTTTCAGTGGATGCTGCTAAATAAAGAGGTTGTATGTAGAGAATTGAATCTTCAACAGGAATTACAAGAAGACTTCCCCTAATGACAGAGGATCCACCTTGCCCCCAAAGGGTAAGCTGTTTAGAAATTTCAGCATCCTGATTTATACGACCTACAATCTGAGAAGGACCATAAATCAACCGCTGTTTAGGAAAATTGTAAACAACCAGTTTCCCATAATTAGGTGCATCACAGCGTGCAGCCATCCAGGCGATCATATTTTCACGACGAGCAGGAGTAAATGGAATCATAAGGATGAATTCTTCACGAGCTGCCTCAGCACCTAGTTTCATAATTGTATAATATGGTTCTAAGGAAGTTCCTCCTGCTTCCTGTGAAAGAGTTGGTATTCGCCACAAATCTTCCTTGTTGTAAAACACTTGGGGGTCAGTCATATGATAGGTTCCATAAAGACTTGCTTGAATTCGAAAAAGGTCAACTGGATATCTAAGATGCGACCTGAGATCTTGTGGCATAGTATCAATAGACTGAAAAACACCTGGGAAAATATTAGAATACACTTTTATCAAAATATCATCTGGATCATTCACGTAAAGCTTCACACTACCATTATAGGCATCAATTGTAATTTTGACTGAGTTGCGGATATAGTTCCCTAAGCCCCTAGAGGGTTGAGAATATGGAAAACGATTGCTGACCGTATACCCATCCATTATCCAAAATAAACGTCCTTTTTCAGAGATTACTATATAGGGGTCTTTATCATAGCGCAGGAAAGGCACAAGTTTTCGAAGACGAACTGAAACGGATCGATCAAACATTAGTCGGCTGTCAGTCTGAATGTCACTAGACATCAAAATCTTCAGTTCCTTAAAATGGAGACCGAAAAGTAATTTTCTAAGAAAACCTTTGACTGGAATGCCTCCACTACCTGAATATTCAGTGTAGACATTTTCGTCTCCAGATGGATAGTCGAACTCTTTTGCTTTAGTATTTACAAAGCAGTAGGAGGTTGACAATTCACCGTAATAAATTGCTGGTTGACTCACCTCAATATTGGTTGAACTAACAGGTGGAATATCTTTAATCATAAAGGTTGGCAAACCTTCTTTGGTATGGTGATTCACTGGACCCATACAAATTCCATAACCATGAGTGTAGGTTAGATGTTCATTAATCCAAGTATCGCTAGGTAGACTTTCAGAAGAAAGTTCCCTAGGAGAAAGACTCACCTGTCGGTATTTTCCATCAATCCAGTAGCGGTCATTGTCCACATCGATAAAGTCATAATAGGTACGAATAACTTGAAGTTGACCGTACGTTTGTAAAAGAGGTCGGTGATCCCATAATCGGATATTTTGAACAGTTTGTTCATTATTAGCTACAGCCTGCTGATCAAGAGTCTCTAAAGCTGGAAATCCTTTTTCTTCTACATTTTCAATTCCGTAAGCCATTCGCGTAAACTCGGAATGCCACTTAATGAAAGGACTCTCCTTACTAATCTCATTAGGTGCAACTTCGAAACGCTGAATTATGCCAGGATAAAGTTGATTTCCTAAAACTCCTCCAGCAACTAAAATTCCAATACCTACTAACGCCAAAGTATATTTCTTACGGAAAGCACTAAGCACAACAAGAACTGCTGCAATCACACTTAAGATAACCATTAACTTCAAAATAGGTAATTGTGCATTAATATCAGTAAAGGTTGCCCCAAATACAATCCCTCTTTCAGAAAATAAAAGATTATATTTTTCTAGATGATAGTGAAAACCCAACCATCCCAAAAATAAACCACCTAGAACAGATAAATGGAGACGAGTTGCCGAAATCATTTGCACACCGCGACGAGTAATGTGAATGCCTCCTTGAAAAACATAAACGATTGCAGTAACAACAAGAGAAAAGATCAAAAGAGCAGACCCAAAATTATAAATAAACTGATAAAAAGGAAGACTAAAGAAGTAGAATCCTAGGTCATGTAAATAAAGTGGATCTGTAATTCCATAGGGAACAGCATTATAAAAAGCAAGGTAAATATCCCACTTTGTTCCAGCCCAACTACCCACTATATAGGAAATAAAAATGGTGGCTCCAACTAAAAACTTCCGAAATACTTTATCTATGCCTGCAGGAAGCTCAATAAGGTTATCGGGGACAAAACGTGTTTCATTACTAGCTAGTTTACTTGCTATTCTATAGTTAACATAAACACCTATGAGGAACAAAAGCCCCAAAATCAGTGTCAGTGACCATTGAGTAATTATTTGCTTTGTAAACAGAATGGAATAGCCTGTTTCTTCAAACCAAAGCCAATCCATCCAGAGACTAATAGCACCGTTAAAAAGACCAAGGGAAAACAAAACCAACACAAAAATAATTAGTCCCAAATTTTTTTTCATAAACAATCTCCTTCACTTCTTAAATTATCTGATTTAGTTTGATTTTTCTTTCAAATGACAGCTTTTAAAAATCTTGCTGAGAATTTTGAATATTTCTTTGGTAATGCCTAGAAACTAGGCTCCATGGTGATAAAGTATAGGCTTTTTTAATTTTAATAGGATTTAAATCCAAGGGTTGATTTACCCCTCCACTTTCCTTAATAAGGTTTTTAAGAAACTGGTCTTGCCAACGGCGATAGGTCTGAACATCACCCTCTGAGTTCAAAATGGCGTAGAGAACAGGACCATGCCGTTGTGTTATGGCCAGGCCAGCTAAGGAACTAACTCCTCCATCTTTTGATGAATTAGTTCCAGTTTTACCAACGAGTCCACCCCGATAACTAGGACTTCGAAATCGTAATCTCAAAGTTCCACGGTCAACACCAGCTACAGGTAAAATATCACGCATTTTCATCTGGTTATTTTTCAGTTGGCGATGAAGCGCACGTAAAACTTGGATTACAGCTCGCGCTGTAATTCGGTTGTACTCCAGACCAGAAGGTTTTTCAACATAAATATCGGCATGGTTCAAATCATATTCTCTAATGAGAAATTCTTGAATCTCTCCTGCACCTCCTAAAGAACGGCCCAAACGATCTGCAACATCATTGATGCTAAAAGCATTCTGCCTCCACAGTATTTTAACTAAAGGATCAGAATGGTGGGTTAGAAATTTTACCTTGGATTGCTCTTGAAAATCCGATTTTAAACGTAAATACGTTTTCCCTTTGATACGTATGCCCACTCTTCTGAGGATGCGGCGAAAAACTTTGGCAGTGTACTCAGGACTATAACGAGCTCTCAATGAAAAAGGACCAATCACAATTAGGTCACCTTCAAAACTACGTACCCCCTGGCGAACTAGTGCTCGAGCACAACGTCTAACATCAGATCTAGTAAAAACTGGATTTCCATCACTTAGTAAATAAAGATTGCTGACCAAACTTCTTTGACTGCTCTCTAATGGAACATCTCCATAGATCTGTGTCACAAAACGATGTTTCGGTCCTAATTTTTCAAGGGCAACTAGGGAAGTTGCTACTTTCATCACAGAGGCTGGATTCAAAGGGATGTCTGGATTAAGTTCAGCTAAAACTTTTTGACCGTCAAGCGATTCTACAAGAACACCTTGTTTGCTAAGTTCATAATGCCGCCTGCCCAGACGTTTGACCCATTTCCCTAAAGCAGTAGTTTCAATATACTGTCTACGAGGTCGAACTATTTGGGCCAGATCTTCCTCAAGTTCACTGCTCTCATTAGCACTGATTGGCCAAAGCACCCTAGTGAAAAGTAAAAGAAGACCAAGATAAATGGGCAAATTCCCTCTAATATGACCTGTCCTTGAATTTTGCATTATTTAAGAATTTACTTACAAATTAAGAATTTACTTACAAATATTGATGGTGAAAAGATTGAATCATACTAAGAAAATCAATCTTCTTTGTAAATCTAAAATGACATTACGTACTCAATACTTTAAACAAAAGTACCTCCGAAATAACCTATTAACCAATTAGAAGACACAAACAATAGAATTATAATGAGATCTTTTGAGACTAGAGATGATAACAACAGCATAGGAGTAGGAAAATGCCCTTGACAGCCCATTTAGCGTTTACCTATACTCCGAACAATCACCGCTGGATAAGTGGCATGTTCTATTCATCTTCTATTTATTCTCTTCTTTGGCCAGGAGTTATTCATAATTTTAGTTTATTCCTGAGGTCTGACAATTAGAGAAATCATCAAGTAAGCTAATGACATCATTCAAGTTTGAAGGAGGTATGTATTGAGTTGCTGCCCAGAATGCGAAGCAGATATTGTTCTGAAGGATGTAGAAAAGGGTGAAATTGTTAGCTGTGCCGATTGTGGTGCGGAACTAGAGGTAGTTGAAAATAATCCCATTAAGCTGGAACTTGCTCCTGAAGAAGAAGAAGACTGGGGCCAATAATTTCCCATTAAACCGACTATTTTTTTCGGTTTATTTCTAAGGCAGAATTAACCATAGCTAATGGGAAGGTTATCTAACCAATTCCATCATCTATGGTTTTTTTATGTGTTTGCTATGAAAATAGGATTACTTTGCTCGATTATTCGCAAAGAAGAAAAATTATTAATTGCGGAATTGCGTGAAAGGGAGGTTGATCTTGAAATCCTTGATGATCGCGATGTCATTTTGAGCTTAAATTCCAAAAATCTAGAGTTCGATGTAGTACTTGAGCGGAGCTTAAATCACTCCCGCGCCCTCTACATCTTAAAGGTGTTGAATGATTGGGGAATAAGAACGGTTAATAGCTATCCCGTAGTAGAAATTTGCGGAAATAAGATTCTAACAACGAGCTTTCTAACAAACCATAAGATCCCAAGTCCAAAGACGGTATTGGCATTTACCCCCGATTCAGCCCTAAAAGCAATTGAAGAAATTGGCTATCCTGTAGTTTTGAAACCAGCAGTTGGATCGTGGGGACGTTTGTTGTCAAAAGTAAATGATCGTGAGGCTGCCGAAGCCTTATTAGAACACAAAGCAATTCTTGGTTCTTATCAGCACTCTATCTTTTATATCCAAGAATATGTTCCTAAATTAGGTCGGGATATTAGAAGTTTTGTCATTGGAAACCAAACTATCTGTGCCATCTATCGTTATTCTTCCCACTGGATTACGAATACTGCCAGAGGCGGCAAGGCTGAAAATTGCCCTGTTACTAAAGAAATTGATAATATCTCAAAGGCAGCTGCACAAGCCGTAGGGGGAGGTATATTGGCAGTTGACCTTTTTGAAACTAATCGTGGTTTGCTGGTCAACGAAGTTAATCACACAATGGAGTTTCGTAATTCTATTCAGACTACTGGTGTTAATATTCCAGCTAAAATTGTCGATTATTTATTAGACCTACCCTTGATCGAGCAATCATGATTACTGTTTCTATTGTTGGAGGTTCTGGATATACAGGTGGAGAAACTCTCCGTTTATTGTTGAATCATCCTATGGTTCAATTAAATCAAGTGACTTCTGAATCTTATTCAGGAAAATATGTCCATGCAGTCCACCCTAATCTGCGGGGAATGAATCCTAAAAAATTTGTTAGGAGTGCTCATCTTGAAAAAGCAGACCTACTTTTTTTATGTTTGCCACATGGAACATCAATGAATCGAATTGAAGAATTTTTAAAAATAGGTAGCCGAATAATTGATTTGTCCTCCGATTTCCGTTTACGTTCCAAAAGTGATTACCCTGTGTGGTACCAACATGAACACTCCAATCCAGATTATTTAGAGAAAGCTGTCTATGGTGTTCCTGAGTTACATAGAAACAAATTACGTAAGGCAACTTTAGTAACGGGTGCTGGATGTCTTGCAACAGCTACCATCCTAGGACTTTATCCACTGTTTAAAAGTGAGTTAGTGAAAACACAGCATATTTTTATTGAAGCCAAAGTTGGCTCTTCAGCAGCCGGAAATAAATTCAGTCTAGGTTCCCACCATCCAGAAAGGAGTGGGGCGTTGCGTTCTTTCCAGCCAACCCGTCATAGACACACTGCAGAGGTACAACAAGAGCTTTCAATGAATGGAGCTAACCCAACTATCCACTTCTCAGCAACATCAACGGATGCAGTCAGAGGTGTTCTTTCTACTGCCCATCTAATTCTCAATGAAGATCTTGATGAGAAAACCATTTGGAAGCTATACCGTCAAGCATATCAAACAGAACCTTTTATCCGAATTGTAAAAGAAAGATCAGGTATTTATCGATATCCTGAGCCCAAAATCTTAGCAGGCTCCAATTATTGTGACGTAGGCTTTGAGCTCGATCGCATTGAAAAACGATTGGTAATCCTAGCTGCTTTAGATAATTTGATGAAGGGAGCTGCGGGTAATGCAGTTCAGGCAATGAATGTAATGCATGGATGGGAGGAAACCACTGGACTAGATTTTACTGGACTTCATCCTATTTAATAATTTTGATTATCCAAAGCAAATAAAGTACTGAAATGATCTTCCAAAACCAAAACTATCAGAAACGTTTCTTATTGTGTTGCTTGTTGATTTTTCCGCTGTGTACACAGTTAGGAGACAACATCTATTTTTCTGAAAAATCCAAACACTCTAAATCTTATGCTCTCCTTAAAGGTAGTTGTTTTGACCAAAGAGACCTGAGTCTACCTGGGGTATCCATCATAATTAAAGTTCAACTAGATTTGAATAAAAAAGAGAGCAAAAAAAAATGGCAAACTTTTTCGGATCGGCGTGGTGAGTTTGCAGCCCGTCTTCCTGCTGGAAAACAAACATTTTTAATTATTGCAAAGAAAAAAGGATTTAAATCATCAGAAAAAAATATTTCATTTGAATATGATGAGCAACATCATATTGTCATTCGAATGAAACCTTCTTAATGTATTAAATTAGCATGATTTCTGTTTGTTCTAGCAGCTAAAATTATCATATGAACCTTTTAAAATACTTGCTTATACTTAGATTTTTTACACTCTACAGATCATTCCAACCTGTAATCGATAATTATTATAAAAAACTGGTTTTAATCCCCATCTGGTCTGTGATTGTTTTAATAATTGGAACATTGAACCTAACCATATGTGGAAGTAGCTTATTAGACGAGGCGAGCAAGGCCAGAAAAGCTAATCCTCGAGGGATGACACCGGGCCAAGAAGAGTTATTAAGAAAACTTGGGAAAAAAGACAAAAAGGATTTCACCAAATCAATTTTTGGTCAAGTAACTGATTCTAATGGAACTATAATTCCAAATGCAAAGGTCTTTATGAAAGATGTCCAAAACAAAACTATTACTGTATTAATTACAGATCAAGAAGGTCTTTATTCAATCTTTGGACTGGACCCGAAACATGATTTTCAAGTTTACGCTGAAAAAGGAACATTATCTTCAAAGAGTACTACAGTTAGTTCCTTCCTTAATCGCTCCAACAATCTCATCAATTTAAAACTAATTTCTTCAGGTGACAAACCTGCAGAATTAAAGAAGGCTTTCATCAAGAAAGACGTTGAGATTTCTACAGAAGAAGGGACTAAAATTCAAGGAGATTGGTATCCTCCATCTAGTAAGTACAATAATTCTACGCCAGCTGTTCTGTTGCTAGCTGGATCAGGAGAAAGACGAAAGGTTTGGCATACATTCATCAACGAAAAATTACTAAACAACGACTTGGGAGTACTCAGTATTGATCTGGAAGAGGTAAATCCCTCTCTGGTCGACCGAGGTAGCCTAGTCAGAAATCCTAAATACTCAGAACTATCTCTAATGGATATAGAAGCCGCTATAAGATGGCTAATATCCCAGGAATTGATTGATCCCTTTCGCATAGCTATTGTAGGTGTTGATTTTGGGGCAAATCTAGCCTTTGTAGCCTCTGGGAAACATGAGAATATCCGATCAGCAGTGATGATTTCAGGTAACTTGAATGAAACTAACCAAATGGTTAAAGATATACCGAATTTTCAACCCCACTCTATTCTTTATATTGCTACCCAAGGTGACAAATCTTCTGTCTCTTCAGTTGCCGATTTTGAAAGGCAAACTGGTTTTCCCAGACAAACTCAAATTTTTCCGGGGTCGAAATCTCAGGGATCCCAAGTCCTTATAGAAATTCCTGAAGCATCTAGGTTAGTAGTCGAATGGCTTCAAAAAACTTTGGAGTAATTGATTTGGTACTGGTCTCTTCACAAAAGTTCATATCAACAATGCGTTGGAATAATCCTATTAAAGAAGGAGAATGTGTATGCTCCTAGTCAAGGTTGGAGGCAGCTTAGGCATCGACTACGATTCGGTATGTGAAGACCTAGCTTCCATTATACATTCGGGTCAACAAGTTATTTTAGTCCATGGTGGATCTGCTGAGACCAATCTTCTATCTGAACAGCTTGGAAAGCCCCCAAGGATGGTAACTTCAGTATCTGGATATGAATCTCGTTATACAGACCAAGAAACACTAGAGATTTTTAAAATGGTCTACTGTGGAAAAATGAATAAAGGAATTGTTGAACGTCTTCAGAAACTCAATGTAAATGCAGTTGGCCTTTCTGGACTTGATGGCAGATTGTGGGAGGGGAAACGGAAATCAACCATTAGGGTCATTGAAAATGGGAAAAAGCGAGTACTTAGAGATGATTATACTGGTAAAGTTGAAAAGATTAACGTTAATCTACTACAGATTCTTTTCAAAAATGGTTATACACCAGTACTAACCCCACCTGGTATAAGTCACGAGGGTGAGGCCATTAATGTAGACGGCGACAGAGCTGTTGCCGCCCTAGGTACTGCAATAAAGATAGAGAAACTAGTCATCCTATCCAACACACCGGGATTGTTAAAAAATATTTCCGACGAAGCAAGCCTCATTGAAAAAATTCCATTTGAAAATATAGATGCGTTTATGAAATATGCACAAGGACGAATGAAAAAAAAGGTTATGGCTGCGATCGAGGCTATTAATGGGGGGGTCAAGGAGGTTGTTTTCGGCGACGCTAGGATTCCCAAACCAATTCATCAAGCCCTCAAAGGGAAGGGAACGGTTATTTTTCGCCAAGATTAATCAAGACCAAATGACCGTTTAGGATTTCGCTTTGCACATCAATTCACTACTACTTCTTTTTGTTTCATATAGTTAAATCCGTCAAACGCTTCTTAACGGTTAAACTAACAATTTTCCCATCTATATTTCTGCCCGAAAATTCCAACATTACTGCTTTCATAATTTTTCCAAAGTCCTTTAGGTTATTAGTCCTAAGGTCATTAATCACCTTAGAAACAACATCTTCAATTTCTTGAGGTTTAACAGGTTTAGGAACATAATTCTTTAATATTTCAAGCTCAGCCTCTTCTTGTAATACTAAATCTTTCCTATCCCCCCGATGGAAATGTTCGATAGAATCCCTTCTTTGTTTCATCAATGTTAATAGAACACTGAGCGACTCCTCTGTTGACAGACTATGTCCTAGCTCAATCTCCTTATTTTTAAAATCAGATTTAATTCCTCTGAGAACTGATCCCTTGACTGAATCTCTACTCTTCATTGATTCAACTAGATCCTTATTAATGGTTTCTTGTGTTGTCATGAATAAATGCTTTCCCCTAAAATTGTAAGAATTCACTTTATAAGCTATTGCTAAAAATAAAACCGTTAAACATGAACAGCCATAACCAACTCAAATCCTTGATTAACATTCTAACTGGAGAGTTAACAAAATGAAGGGAAATTCTAAAAATTAGGATCTCTATTTTCTGTAACATCTCCAAAACTTTTTTCTTAAAATCAAATATTCTTTTAGACTTTTACTAGTCCTCTTAATAAGATCAGAAATCTTTTTCCTTAAAAGGTTTCTAGAAATTGAACATAATAAGTTACAAAAAAAAGGTTAACAACGAAAAACTTGATACAATACCAATGAGGATAGTAGGATGAAACTTAATCTTTTTAAAAATTATTTTCCTCTATACTAACAACAAAAAGTTTGGCTAAGGCAAGGACAAAAGCTAGGAATTTTTCTAAATTAATAACATCTACCCTTATAGTCAAACCACTAACATAACAGGTAGCATGAGAACGATTAATTAGACGCGACATAGTAACAGTCTATTTTCATTAATTATCATGTTTTCTCCCAACAGGAGGTAACACATGGGGAAAGACCAGAAACCTGAAACAAAACATTCCCTTGAGGTGTCAAGAAGGGGCTTTCTAACTGGAGCCGGCGCTGTCATCTCTTCCAGTATCGTAGCAGGAACCGAATCGTTGCAGGGTGCTCGTCATCCTTCAGGAGTTAACGTTTTTGGACCTGCCAAGGTCTCTATTACACTTAAGATTAATGGCATTCAACGAGCAGTGGAACTGGAACCTCGTATTACCTTGTTAGATGCTCTTCGTTCTGATTTGGATCTAACTGGTGCGAAGAAGGTATGCGACAGAGGAACTTGTGGTTCCTGCACTGTTATCATAGATGACAAACCCGCTTATGCCTGTTCAGTTTTGGCAATTGAGGCACAGAATAAAGATGTAAGGACAATTGAAGGACTCGCCCAAGGAGACAATCTGCATCCAATTCAACAGGCTTTTGTGGAGAACGATGCACAACAGTGCGGCTATTGCACTCCTGGAATGGTTATGGCCTGCAAAGCTTTCCTTGATAAACATCCAAATCCAACTCTAGAACAGATCAAACTAGGATTGGGAGGCAATCTTTGTCGATGTGGCACCTATGCAGGAATTACAGAGGCTGTATTGGAATCATCGAGAAATCAAACTAGTAGAGTTCTAGAAAAAGGAGGACCTCATGCCTAAGTATGACTGGCCAAAAATGACTGATCGCCAAGTTTTAGGAAAACGAATCAGCAGAATTGACGGAAATGATAAGGTAACTGGAAAAGCCAAATACAACTCCGATGTCAATCTCCCTGGAATGCTGTACGCCAAATTTCTCCGGTGCCCTTATCCCCATGCTCGAGTTACAAGTATAGACATTTCTGGAGCGGAAAAAATATCTGGTGTTAAAGCTGTCAAAGTGATTCAAGGTCCTGGAAAGGAAATTCATTGGGCTTTAGACGATATAGCAGTAGTTGCAGCTGTGGACGAAGCAACAGCTGAAGATGCAATTCGTCAAATCAAAGTTCAATACGAAAAATTACCACATTTAGTAAATGAGGATGATCCTCAGAAGGCCGGTAATCGTTTGAAAGAACCTTCAGAACAAACTAAAGGTAATCCAGATCAAGCTTTTATAGAAGCAGATGTAGTTATCGAAGGAGAATATGGAATTCCAGTTATTACTCATTGTTGTTTGGAACCTCATGGACAAGTCATTGACTGGAAAGAAAATTCAATGACAGTTTATCAATCTACTCAAAATGTGTCTGGAACTGCTAACCAATATTCTCAACCGCTCGAAACTCCAGCTTCTAATATTAGGGTCATCCAAGATTATATTGGTGGAGGTTTTGGAAGCAAATTTAGTGCCGACAGTTGGGGATTAGAAACAGCCCAACTTGCTAAGAAAACCGGACGACCCGTAAGAAATTTTCTTGAACGTGATGCAGAATTATTTGTCGCTGGAACAAGACCCTCTGGATTCGCAAAAATTAAGGCAGGAGCTAAGAAGGATGGAACCTTCATTGCTTGGCTAGCAGAGTCCTGGGGAACCAGTGGTTTACAGGGAGGAGGCGTTTCAATGCAAGTCTTGCCATACGTAATCAATCCTCCAAATATAAGAAAAAAACACACTGGTATTGGGACGAATACTGGGGCAGCTCGTGCTTGGAGAGCTCCTAATCATCCTCAAACCTGTTGGTTAACTTTTGCTGCATTAGATGATTTAGCTGCCAAGTTAAATATGGATCCCTTAGATTTCTATCGGAAAAATCTTAACTTGACTGAACGTCCTGATCTCTATGAGAAACAGTTAAAAAAGGCTGCTGAGTTAATTGGGTGGCAGAGAAAGTGGCATCCTCGAGGATCCCAGACTGGGCCTATTAAACAAGGACTGGGACTTGCCTTTCACACTTGGGGAGGTAGGGGTCACGACAGCACAGTTAAACTTTTAATTGATCCTGATGGATCAGTCTCCGTCAGTCTAGCTACACAAGACATAGGGACCGGCACTCTAACAGTAATTGCAATGGTTGTTGCTGAAACATTTGGATTACCAGTGAGTGCTATTAAAGTTAACACAGGACGGTCTCCAGAATTTCCCCGTTCAGGGCCCTCTGGAGGTAGTACAACAGTTGGAGGTGTTTGTGCAGCTACCCGTCGGGCCTGCCAGCTAGCATTAGAGGAATTTTTTCCCAAAATCGCACCTATTCTCGGTGTGAAGCCCACAATGTTAGAAGCCTGTGCAGGTAAAATCCAAGTTAAGGGTAATCCATTTAAGAATATTTCATGGAATCGAGCTTCAAGACAACTTGGAGTAACCCCTTTAGAGGTTACTGGAAAAAATATTAGTGCTAGTCGAAGGGCTTCTGAAGGCAAGCTTATTGATTCAGGGGTTGGTGGAGTGCAGATGGCAGAAGTTACGGTTGACACAGAAACAGGTGTCGTGCGAATGAAAAAATTTGTTGCTATCCAAGACTGCGGTTTGATTATTAATGAAAAATTGGCTGAAAGTCAGGTCTATGGGGCAATGATCATGGGAATTAGTTCCGCCCTGACTGAAGAACGCATTATGGACGAAATAACTGGAACACCCCTTAATGGTGACATGGAATTCTATAAATTACCTGGTATAGGAGACATTGGAAAACTGGTTGTTCATATGTGGAAAGATAAGGAACAGGATGCCCGTGGGGTGATTGGGTTGGGAGAGCCTCCTGTAATTGCACCAGTGGCTGCCATTGGTAATGCCATTGCTAATGCTATAGGTATTAGGGTTCCTCGCGCCCCGTTTATTCCTAGGCGTGTGTTGGCTGCACTCGAAAAAAAAGGAGGACTGTACACATGAATGCTTTTGAATATGCAAATCCTAGTACAAAAGAACAAGCAGTCCAACTTCTAGGGTCTGAATGGGGAGAAGCTGAAGTATTAGCAGGAGGGACCGATCTCTTAAGTTTAATGAAGGTTTTTGGTACGACGCCTAAGAGATTAGTTAATATCAAAGGCATCGAAGAATTTCAAGGAATAGACTACATTTCTGATTCTGGACTTCGCCTAGGAGCGACGTTGGTCCTTGCTGAATTGATTGAACACCCCATTGTCCAAAAAAACTATCGATCCCTCGTTCAAGCTGCAGAGGGAGTTAGAAGTTCACAGATTCAAAGTTTTGGCACAGTTGGAGGTGACCTTTGCCAGCGACCTCGATGTTGGTATTTCCGCAATGGATTAGGCTATTTTCCAAAAGATAATGAAGGACGGGACCTTATTCGCAATGGCGAGAACCAGTATCATGCTATCTTAGGAAACTCTGGAACTGCTTGTTTTGTTAGCGCATCTAGCCTTGCCCCTGCCCTAATTGCTCTAGATGCCAAATTTCGAATCTTTGGGAACCAAGGGTGGCGAGAGATTCCAGCAGAAAAGTTCTTTATGACCCCAATTAAACCAAGCCAGCGTGAGACAATCATGGAACCCAATGATATTTTGGGTGAGATTCTATTGCCTAATGCAACGACCACCCTAAATGCAACTTACGAAGTTCGAGAAAAAGAGGCTTTAGATTGGCCTTTGGTAACAGCCTCCGTAGCTTTAAAGATAAAAGAAGGTAAAGTTGAACATGTTAGATTGGTTTTAGGTCATGTTGCCCCTACTCCTTGGCGTTGTATTCAAGCCGAGACGAATCTTATAGGTAAAGTTGTTGATGAGGATTCGGCAAAAGAAGCAGGAAAGATTGCTCTGAATGAAGCTACACCACTGAGCAAAAATAGTTATAAGATTAATTTAGCCCAGGTAGCCATAAAACGGGCGATCCTCGATGCTAGTCTAGGAGGACTTTAAAATGAGAATAGAAGCTAAAAGTTACGATCATCAGGTTTGTAACTGTCTTCGCTGGAAAAGCCTATTTTATCAGGTTAACCCAACTCTTCCTTTAGATGACGATGATGACTATTGGTGTGCTTTAACCCAAAGAATTCTTGGACCTGATGATCAGATTGTAGGTACCAGGACCTGTAAACCAAGTCGAACTTGTTTTCGACAAATTACTAGCTAATCGATTATATTGTTAATCCTACTATTGTTCTTAACATTGCAATTTTGATTAAGTGACTAGTAATAATCCATCCAAACAACCTACACCCAAGGGGGAAGAACACTAATGAAAGTAACAATTATGTTAGTTTTGTGCCTTGGACTTACCCAACAAAGCTGGGCTACCAAAATTGTTGGAGACTACGTAGAAACACGCAGTGCTAATGTATATACGGGCCCATGTGTAGCCAATGCAGAGTCTGGTTTAACTGGTGATCAGGCAATTGTGGCTTGGCAAATCCGTAAAGGAACGTGGAAAGGTGTAAAGTTAGATGGTCTTGGCATAGTTGGCGTGGCTAAAGCTAAGGCAACTCTTGGCGATCCTTACTTAAACCCCTATCCAGCAAAATCGATTCTAATAATTGACTCCCAAGCTACTCTTCAACAGCAGTCTGCACTAATAAAGTTTGCCCAGGCTATGGCCCCTCAACTTTTAAAAGACGTGGTTAAGATTGAAAAAGCCCCCATTCGTTTAATCGTTGGAGAGGGTAAAGCCCACGGTAACGTTAAGTTAGAAGCAGGAAATCTTGCTAATATTCAAACCCGTAAGATTGGATCCAAAGATCATCTTTGTGGTAATGAGTTCGTGTATTATCAACCTTTAACACCACTTTCCCATGCCATGGCTGCTTACACGATAAATGATGAGTTTAATGGAATTGGACTAGGGGTAACATGGAAAATCAACAATAAAACTAATGCTTTCGTTGGAACTTTTTCTCAACATTTTTCAGACTAAATAGGAAAACATTTTCATGGTCCTTCGTTCAATAAATTACATTCTTATCCTATTGATTCTCTGTAGCATTCAAGTAGTAATGGGACAGGACTTTACTTTACATACTGTCAATTCATACCCTAATAAATTAGAAGAATCCTTGAAAAATTCCCTAGAGTCGAAAGCATTTCAGATTATTGATGATCAAAAAAATCTCTGGTGTGAAATTTGGACTCGTCAAAAAATAGCTGCTAGTGAATATGCTGCCTCACCTGATGCCCAATATCCTTCATTTCATTCTGGAGTTTTATTAGGTTTGATTAGATTTCCTAGTGATGCTTCTGACTACAGAGGACTTCCAATAAAACCAGGCATCTATACAATGCGTTATGGAATAATTCCTCAAGATGGGAATCACGTAGGTGCTGCACCTATTGTAGATTTCGTTTTACTGATTCCTGCAGTTGAAGATGTCCATAATCCTGATGCAAAGCTTACATCTAATGAATTAGTAGCCCTTAGCCGTAAGGCTTCTGGAACTAACCATCCAACAGTCATTAATTTGGCATACCCCCTAGATTCAATAGATAAACCAATACTAGAAAAAGATGATCTTAATCACTGGATTTTGTCGCTACCCATTCGTCTAACATCTAACACAAATATACCCGTTAGTATTATTGTGTATGGTCAGGCTGCTGGTTAGCACACAATAATGCCAAGCATTAAAATTTTTTTACTTTTACATTCTGATCTGATTTAAATCTAGTTAGACTGAATTTATATACTATTATAAATTTCAAGTTGCAAA
The DNA here is from genome assembly GCA_964462735.1 of uncultured Acidobacteriota bacterium. Classification (GTDB taxonomy): domain Bacteria; phylum Acidobacteriota; class Terriglobia; order Versatilivoradales; family Versatilivoraceae; genus JAKUNG01. The sequence continues at coordinate 20,703 of CAYWYX010000029.1, forward strand.
TCATAGAGGATTCGTAGGATCATGTTCCGTTATTTTATCTAAATCTTTTGAATGGAGCGTATTCTGTGGTCAAAAGAAAGACTCGTATAACCGATCCAAAGGGGAAATTAGGGATCCTTATTCCAGGTCTAGGTGCAGTTGCTTCAACCTTTATTGCTGGAATTGAAGCTATCCGAAATCATAAGGCCGTTCCTATTGGTTCTCTTACTCAAATGGGAACTATTAGACTAGGGAAGCGTACTGAAAAAAGAATTCCCTTAATAAAGAATTTTGTTCCTTTAGCATCACTCGATGACCTTGTTTTTGGTGGATGGGATATTCAAAACGAATCATGCTATGAGACAGCAAAAAAGGCTGGAGTTCTTAATTCTAAAGATTTAGAAGCACTACGACCGTGTTTGGAAAAAATATATCCTTGGAAAGCAGTTTTTAGTGGAAAGTATGTTAAGCGTTTAAAAGGAAACCATGTTAAAAGAGCAAAAGATAAGCATCAACTTGCCCTTGAATTAATGAAAGATATTGAGGAGTTCAGGAAAAAAAATAAATTGAATCGTCTGGTAATGATTTGGTGTGGTAGTACCGAAGTCTTCCTAAAACCTAGTAAAGTTCATTCGACATTGACTAATTTTGAAAAGGGACTTAAAAAAAATGATCCGAATATTTCCTCTAGCATGATTTATGCCTATGCTGCTCTTTCAATGGGGATTCCCTTTGCCAATGGTGCCCCGAATCTTTCAGTAGATATTCCAGCTATGCTTGAATTAGCAAAAAAAAATAAAGTTCCAATTTGTGGCAA
>CAYWYX010000029.1:21598-29089 GCA_964462735.1 uncultured Acidobacteriota bacterium
ACCATCAACTACTATCCCCCTGCAGGAGATAAGAAAGAAGGATGGGACAATATTGATATCGTTGGGTGGCTTGGATACCCCATGCAAATAAAGATTGACTTCTTATGCCGTGACAGCATATTGGCTGCTCCTCTTTGTCTTGATCTTGTACTGTTCCTTGATTTAGCTAAACGAGCAAGAATGCACGGAATACAAGAATGGTTGTCATTCTATTTTAAAAGTCCTCAATGTTCTCCATCAGTTTATCCAGAACATGACATTTTCATACAACTAATGAAGCTAAAGAACACGCTGAGACACCTAAAGGGGGAGGAATTGATAACACATTTGGGTTTAGAATATTATGACTAATTCTAGATGGGATGAATTAGCGACAACCAGCTCGAAATCATTCTTATTCCCTTCTCAAGAAGAATACTTTCCAATAAATTCATCGAGTTTTTCCAAACCTAATTCTCTGGATAACTGAGAAATTCTGCTGTCAGATGAAACAGGAGCTTTCGCTGCAATTAATGACTCTATATTGGTTATTTTGTCCAAATTGATGATAATTGGCTTTCCCAATCTAAGACCGTTTGTTATACCTTGACAAGCTAAATAATGACTAAAAGCCCTTAAGGCAGGAAAATAGAGAAAAATATTGGGACCAGGAATAGGAACCAAAAAAGGCGTTAAACCTAATGCACCTATGGCCAATCCAGTATCGATTAATAACCAAATAGCATGTCGTCTTCTTTGGTAAATCAACAATGAATTAAGTCTTCTAATAGTTTCCGAATCTTTTAATTTAGCACTGCAGAATAATTTAAATGATTTACTCTTGCCCATCCGCTTGAAAATACGTTCCATTGGGTCAATTTTATCTTCCAACCGAAAATAGGTATCCCTGACAGTTCTAAGCAGACCACTCAGGAAAATCTTCCACCAAGAATTTCCTTTAGCTAATTTTTTAATAAAAAATTCAATTCTATCCCGCTGATTTTCTTTTGGATTTTCCTGAGAATAGTTTTGCTCAGTATACAAAAGGTAGCGCTTATTTAAATTAATGAGATAAAAATCCATACCGCCCCTTCAGAAAAAATTTATCACAAACTAATTCAGCTAACTAAAGGTAACAACTAGTTCAAAAAAGGATTTCCTAGTTTTTAGGAAATGGCAATTAAGCGCCAAAATACACAATAACTGGACTGGGATAAACAATTGCTCCTATGCTAATTCAAAGACGCCAGTATCTTAATTTGGAACCCTGTTACTCGGGAGATCCCTTAGGGGAGTAAAAATAACCCAGACTTGATAGTTTATGAAGCGGTTCTGGTTCGTTTTATTCGGGTAACTTCGGGGCTATAATCTTACACTCATTTTCTAATGAGTGTAAAAATGCAAGTAAATCTTTTTTCTGGGTAATTGTTGCTTTCTTCTTCTTGAGATTCTTACGATCTAAATACTTGTTGGGCTTACCTCCAGCAATCATTAAGTCAACTGCTTCCTCAAGGGTAGCCACACTGCCGTTGTGGAAATAAGGCGCAGATTTGGAAATATCTCTCAAAGTAGGTGTTTTGAAAGCTCCTGTATCTTTCGATTTTTGAGTAACCTTAAAACGTCCAACATCTGGTTTCTCAACATCCATTCCAATACCAACATTATGGTATTGCATATCAGTCAAAAGAACCCCATCATGACAATTATCACACTCCAAATCCTTAAAAACCTCGTAACCTCTTTTTACTTCCTTAGAAACTGCTGAATCATCACCAGCTTGCCATTGATCAAAGGAGCTGTCACCACTAATAATAGTCCGTTCAAATGAAGAAATAGCCATTACAATTCGATCTGGAGTTGCTTCACCACCAAATACTTTCTCAAACTGAGCGCGGTAACCTGTAATGTCATTAATTTTCGAAGTCACTTCCTGAGGATTAGCACCCATATTCCCACCCTTCCAAGCTGCCATAGCTTGCTTTTCAAGTGAGCCACTGCGTCCGTCCCAATAAAATTCTTCATGATAGCCGACATTCCACAGGGTTGGGCTACTCCGAGAAAGCTTCTTGTTCAAAGCTCCAATGGCCGTTGCCAATCCATCTGTTAGACCATTTTCACAGAGATGACAAGAATAGCAGGAGCGGGTTCCATCAGCACTTAACCGCTTATCAAAAAATAATTGGCGTCCCAGGGCAACTTTTTCAGGAGTTTGTGGATTATCCTCAGGAATTACCATCGATTCATATGTTGATAGCTCTTTTGAAAGGGGCAGAATCTCTGGCTGGTATTCTTGAACCTCAGTTACTGACTCTTTACTAGGTAAGCATGCTGTCAAACTAAAAAACAAAAGTAATACTATTCCCAAGGCAAAATATCTACTAAATGACTGATGGGTAGCTAACATACCTTCCCCCCCCCTTTTACTTCATTGAGTATTGTCTATTTCTTCTTTTGAACCTTCTAAAAGTCACTGAAATAAAGCATCAAAGGTATGATTCACATAAAAAAAACCTGTTTTCGGATCCATTGTGCTTTAATTTGTTTTTCCACAAGTTTAAAGATATGGTAGCAGGTTCTAGGATTAATTGAAAGTTAGTCTGGCTGACAGGTATATAACTAATAGAGAGTAACATCGATAAACTATACTTAATAAAAGGATTTAAGGGCTTGACTAAATACCTCCGAGGCTTTTTGGCTTGAAAAAGCCCGATTCCTTTCGTATTCTTTGGCTTGCTACTAACTTCTAATTAAACTAATTTTCCACTGGACTATAGAATGTACCCTGACTGATTCCCAAAAACTACGAGAGACACCCCTTAAAAATATTTCTTTCAAGGAGAACTTTAAGTCGTTGAATAGTACTATTGATCGCAAGAACAAAATTGCTCTTGTGAAAGTAGATGAGATCCTAATTAATGCTACTCCTGCGCGCCTAGCCGCTCATTATGCCCGAAATGCTCAAACTTTTTTAGAGCGCTTCAATAGGCTCATCCTTATCAGCCTAATGAGAATAATTTGTCCAGTTGTAGGTCTATGGAACCCATCCCTAGCAACTCGACTGTTACACTTACCTTTGCGAGGTATGAGTCGGGATCGTTTAGACCTTTTAGGGGAAGAGTATTTTGAATATAAACTGAAATCTAATCTCAATCCCGAACGAATTAAAGAGATAGATCATTTAATGGCCACAAACTATCGAGTGGTCCTAGTTAGTGGGGAATTAGACCACATACTCCGCCCTCTAGCCCAGCATCTCCAAGTTACCAATCTTCTATCAAATCGTTTCGAATTTCGTGATGGAAGAGCCACAGGCAAACTTCTTTGGCCAGTCATTCCACCATTAGAAGGATTAATTGAAGGGAGAGGAGGAATAGAACACCTGAACTTCTTATTAAAAAAGTATTCTGAATTACATGTTTCTAGACTTAATCAACAAATTCAATTCACCACTCGTAAATATAAAACTCCTTCTCCTCCAGTGGTTGATTTTAATAATCGGAATCCTGATTGGCAGGACTTCTCAGTGAAAAAAGTTCTATCTGGAAAACACATCTTACTTGTTGGTGTTACTGGATTCATTGCGAAAGTGTGGTTGTCTATGCTTCTCGAAGATCTTCCTAATATCGGCCGAATTTACCTACTAATTCGTGGACAAGGTTCTCGTAGTGCACTTCAGCGTTTTGAAAAAATCGTTTCAGAATCGCCTGCTTTTACTGCTCTTTATGATCGTTTCGGTGATCAACTTTCTAGTTTGTTGACGGAACGCATAGAAGTTCTAGAAGGAGACATTGGAGAACCTAACTTCGGACTAGAAGCAGGAACTGCTAAACGCTTATGGGACAAACTGGATCTAATAGTTAATTCAGCAGGGTTGACAGACTTTAATCCAGACCTACGTCTTGCTATGTATACAAATGTTGAAGGGCCACTTCAGGTTTTGGCTTTTCTTCGAAATTGTCACCACGCTGGCCTTCTACATGTTTCAACCTCTTTTGTAAACGGTCGCATTGACGGTCGAGTCAATGAAGAGCTTCTACCTAATTATACTCCAATTGGCCATAATAACTTTGATGTTAGTCAAGAGCGACAAATTATCTATGATGCTATAAAACGTTTTGATCAAGAAGCCCATAGTAAGGAAATTTCAGAAAAATTTTCTGCTCAGATATTGTCACGTCAGCCAAACTTAACTGATCCTTCACGTCTTATTGAAAAGGAACGCAAACGATGGATTCGTGATCGTGGGATTGAATTTGGAATCGAAAGGGCAAACCACTGGGGTTGGCCTAACATTTACACCTTCACTAAAAGTCTTGGAGAATCACTTCTAGCTACAGAAGATATGCCTATAGCAGTTGTCAGACCTTCTATTGTGGAGTCATCTATTCATCAACCTTTTCGCGGTTGGAATGAAGGAGTTAACACTACTGCCCCTTTATCATACATACTTAGCACTTATTTTCGGCAACTACCCTCCAATAAACGTAAACGTTTGGACGTGATTCCTGTTGATTTAGTGTGTAGAGGACTAACGTTAGTCTCGGCTGCGATTATTCAGCGCCGTCATGAAAAAGTCTATCAGCTTGCTACCTCAGCTACTAACCCAGCTGATATGCGAAGAACTATTGAATTAACATGTCTGGCTCACCGTAAGTACTATCGATCTCTAGAAGGATTAGAACACTGGTTAAGGGCCCGTTGTGATACCATTTCCGTGTCAAAAAGAAGGTATCGCCATGTTTCCTTACCCCAATGGAGAACAGTTTTACAAGCTCTACAGAGATTGTCTGAGCTTCTTCTTCTTAGAAACGAAAGTTTGACTAGAAAGCAACGGGCCCTCGAAAGAGTTGACAAAGTAATTGAACTTTACCAACCTTTCATACTAGATAATGAATACTTTTTTGCAGCAGACCACATTAGAAAATTAGGGTCTGACCTACCAGTTGATGAACTTGAAACTTTTGGTTACTATCCAGAACGGATTGATTGGTATGACTATTGGATCAACTTACATGTTCCGGCATTACGGCAGTGGACCTATCCTATCATTGAAGGACGCCGTCCAGAAACCGGACTATTAGCTCGCAACTTCAAGCTTACACCTAATCCTGCTACAATGCCTTCCACCAAAGGAGAAAATAAAATAGCTGAAGAAAAACCTCTCCAGCAATCTCAACAGAGCAGAAACTAAATCATTATGGCCATTCTCGTTACAGGCTCTACAGGATATCTTGGTTCTTACATCGTTAGTGAACTACTCCAGAATTATCATCAAAATCTCCTTTTACTCATCCGGTCTCAAGATCAAAAAACTGCTAAAATTAAACTTTGGAAAGCCCTGCAACTTCACATGGATTTTTCACAATTTCAACAATTTTTCAATACTAATATTAAGATCTTTTTAGGGGATTTAACCGACCAGAAATTTGGGCTGGGAACCGATGAATATCAATTCCTAACAAAGGAAGTACAGTCTATCCTTCATGTTGCAGCCTCTCTCAACAGAAAATCTGAAAAAGCCTGTTTAAATGTAAATTTAAGAGGAACTCTTGAAGTAGCTAGATTAGCTAGGAATATCTCAAAAGATCATGAATTAAAAAGATTTAGCCATGTGAGTACAGTAGCAGTAGCTGGAATGCGGCAGGATAAAGTCCTTGCAGAAGATGAAGCAATCGATTGGAACATTTCCGATTATGATCCTTATGCACGTACCAAAAAGTTTTGTGAGCATTTACTAAGAGAGATTCTACCTGATATTCCTCTAACTATTTTCCGGCCTAGCATCGTCTTGGGAGATAGTCGACAAGAGAAAACTACCCAGTTCGATATGGTGCAGGCCTTTGCTTTTCTTGCAAGTTTGACTATTTTACCTTTACGGCCTGAAGACCGTCTTGACATCGTTAATGTTGACTTTGTATCTCAAGCTGTGACTCATATACACCAGAAAGAGAATCCTTGCTTTGATACCTACAATCTCTCTTCTGGAATCAAATCTCAAACTTGTCGGCAAATTACTGATGCTTTGAGTACTTTTCAAAATCGGCATAGACCATTTTACTTTCCTTCATTAATCAAACCAATAAAAACTATGGTTCACTTGTTAGCAAAAAAAAGAAACTCATCGCTAGGTCAATTAGCTAAACTTCTGGAGGTATTTCTACCTTATTTATTGTGGAATACAGTGTTTGATAATAGTAGGATAGTTCAGGAAACAGGAATATCACCATCTCGTTTCACAGATTACTGTTACCCACTCTACAGGTTTGCTACCCAAAATAATTTTAAATACCCTTACCAAGAGTTGCCTACATCGTTAGAGGAGGATTCCCATGATGGATCTAACCCTACAACTCTGGGTTAGCAGTCTAATTGAGATTTCCAAATTACGTTGGATTCTTGGTTTCGGAGAATCTTGGATTCCGGGGAAACCACTGAGACTTCTTTTTGCCGGGTATAATGGCAATCGTAATACTGGTGCCGATGTACGTGTCGAGGAAATGATTCGCCAAATGCGAAAAATTTTAGGGGATGATAATGTGGATCTGAGTGTCCTTTCTCATAATTTAGAGAGTTCCAAAGGATATTTTGAAGGAGTTCAACAAATAAAATTACCTGACATTTTTCCACCATTTCTTATGCAAGAGCTTGGTTATCACCATGGAGTTATCGCCTGTGAAGGTTCAATGTTTAAAAGTAAATTCGCTAATGCACTAAGTACAATGATGATCGGTTCTTTAGGTATTGCAGCAGCTCAGAACAAACTTTCAGTAGGATATGGCGCTGAGGCTGGTGATATGGATCAATCTCTAAAAATAATGTGTCAGCGTTATTGTTCTGATTCATTAATTATTACACGCAATGAAGAGTCTCAAGCAGTCCTAGGTGATTTAGGAGTTCCAACCGAACTAGGAACTGACACCGCCTGGACTTTTGAACCTCATGGGCCTGAATACGGAGATTACCAACTCAGAAAATTTGGCTGGGATGGGCAAAAGCCAATCCTTGGCCTTTGCCCAATCAATCCTTTCTGGTGGCCAGTGCGTCCTTCATTGAGTAAATGGATGGCCCATTCCCTGTTGGGATTGTACAAAGAAAGTCATTATCGATCCCTCTATTTCCATGAACAGAACCAACAAACCCAGGCAGCTTTTCAACGTTATCTTAAAGCTTGGTGCCGCAGTATTCATACCTTCCAAAAAAAACATAATGTTTTCCCTATTTTGATCGGTATGGAGGCATTGGATCGTCAAACCTGTGAATTAATGAGTGTAGAACTAGGAGGCCTTCCTCAGTTTATCTCTGACAAATATAACATGTATGAATTAGTTAGTATTTTGCGACGATGTCATCTCGTACTTTCATCTCGTTATCATGGGGTTGTTACAAGTATGCCTGCTGGTGTTGCATCGGCTGGTGTCACTATGGATGAACGATTACGGAATCTCATGAGAGAAAGAGGACATCTTGACTTCCTACTAGAAGCTGACGATCCAGACCTAGAATTAAAACTTG
>CAYWYX010000030.1:0-28505 GCA_964462735.1 uncultured Acidobacteriota bacterium
CCTTTGTTTAAAAAGGGACAAATCCTTGTAGATGTTACGGTTCCCTTACAGTTTAGAGATAAAAGGGTTGAATTAAGAAAGTTGTCAGAGGCCTCTGGAAGTGAACACCTAGTAAAATCCCTGCCCAACAACGTTCCCTTGGTTGCAGCATTCAAAACAATTCCAGCTCATCTTTTAGCAAATCTGGAAGCTCAGTTAGATTGTCATGTTTTCGTCTGTGGTGATCTTCAGCATGCTAATCATCAGGTAGTTCAACTCATATCTAAAATTAAAGGGCTTTCTGCCCTGGATGTAGGTCCGTTGAGAGAAGCTAGAACACTGGAGCATATGTGTGCTCTAGCCATTCAAATCAACAAAAAGTACAGGGTGCATTCCTCAAGATTTCGTTTGCTAGACTTCTGAACTGGTTCGATCAGAGTCGGAAGCATTTTTAGAACTGAACTCTTAATAATATTGAGTTCTCAATTTAGTACTAGACCTAATCAATTTGTTCAAAGAAAAAAATAATATCTTCAGTCTATTTTCTTAGAGTATTGCCCCAAAGGTGTGGAGTAATGGTCAGTAGAGATGAATCTGTTGTGGTCCTAGCTGGTGGGGTGGGAGGATCTAAATTTCTATTAGGTCTATCCCAGGTCATACCTCCCCAGCAGATTACAATAATAGGAAATACTGGAGATGATATGGAACTATGCGGTCTTCGGATTTGTCCAGATTTAGATACAATTGCCTACACTTTGTCTGGCAAGGTTGATAAGTCCCAGGGTTGGGGTATTCAGCATGATACGTTTACTTGTCTTAAATATTTAAAAAAGTTTGGTTTCCCAGGTTGGTTTAGAGTTGGTGATAAAGATCTTGCAACTCATTTGTGGAGGACTCATCTTCTTGAAAAAGGATTAGGGTTAGTTGAGGTTACTGCTAGGATTAGTAAGACGTTAGGTATTCGCTCTACACTTTTGCCAATGACGGAATCTTACACTCCTACTAAGTTATTGACAGATCAAGGGGATCTATACTTGCAGGAATATCTAGTGCGTGAAAAAATGCATCCTCGAGTAAGAAAGATTATCTATACCAATATTGGTCAAAGCTCTGTTCCTGTTGATGTTGAAAAAGCAATGAATACAGCAGGAATGGTCCTTTTGGCTCCGAGCAATCCGTTCATTAGTATTGGTCCTATTCTAGAAGTTCCAAAAATGAAAAGTTTACTAAAATATTCAAATCGCCCAGTTGTCGCCATTAGTCCAGTTGTTGATGGAAAAGCTTTTAAGGGTCCTGCTGTCAAGATGTTGTCGGAACTAGGTTATTCCCCTTCAGCTTTAGGGGTTGCCCAATTTCTACGAGGTATCGCAAATTGTTTTGTTCTGGATTTTAGAGATAGTTGTTTTTATGAGCAAGTGAAAGCACTGGGAATGCAGGTAAAGGTCACGAATACAATTATGAATAGCCCAGCAGATAAAATTGCATTGGCTAGATCGGTGATGGAAGAGTGGTAAATACCATCTTGCTTTCAGTAAAAGATCCAGTTCATTCCAAGCAGCGTCTTGCCAGTATTTTGTCTCCATTAGAAAGAAAAAAATTGGTGTGGGCAATGTTGAAAGATGTCAGCAGTGCTATTGCTAAATGCCATTTAGTACATAGGATTGTAATAGTTGCTCATGATCCAGAGATAATCCAATACGCCTATGAGAAACGATGGGAAGTTCTCAGTGAAAAGAAACAAATATCTGAGAATAAATCGGTTGACTGGGCATCAGAAGTTTTGGCAGAAGAAGGAGTTACTGATGTACTTCGTCTTCCTATCGACATTCCCTTGGTTCAGGCTCAGGATTTAGATGATTTGTTCAAAGAAACGCCAACTTCTCCCTATGCCCTTTTAGTTCCTTCTCTGGATGGATTAGGGACGAACGCATTGCGTCGTTCACCTCCTAACGTTTTTCCGTCAAAGTTTGGTAGTGATAGTTTCAGGAAACATATGAAAGAAGCCCGTCGTCTCAATGTTACTGTAAAGGTTAAAAATATGCCTAGAATAGCACTTGATATTGATAAGTTATCTGATTTGAAGTTGTTTTTAACAAAAGGTCACGGAACAAAGACAGAAGAGGTGATCCGTAAGGTAAGGACTCTTGAAAGGTTTTTTAGCTGTGGTTAAAGATCTCCCGAAAATTCCAAAGATTAGTATCCAGAGCATCCCAGGTTTGCCAGAGATTCAGGCAGGAAATTCACTAGGTAAGTTGATTGGTGAGGCAGTTCACAAATTAAATTTTGCTGTTCAGGAAAAGGATATATTTGTTTTGACGCATAAGATTGTGGCTAAGGCTGAGGGTAGGGTGATTCAGCTTGATAAGGTTAGACCTTCTTCTCTAGCCCGTTCTTGGGCTCAAGAATTGGGGAAAGATCCGTCACTCATTGAGATTATTTTGAGTGAAACTCGCCGTGTTGTTCGTATGGATAAAGGTCGATTGATAACAGAAACACATCAGGGATTAGTTTGTGCTAATGCTGGTGTTGATGTTTCTAATTCAGCTCCAGGTATGGCAACCCTCCTTCCAAAAAATGCAGACCTATCAGCTCAAAAAGTTCGTGACCATCTGAAAGAAGTTTTTGGATGTAATTTGGCTGTGATAATCTCAGATTCTTTCGGACGACCTTGGCGCGAGGGTCTAGTTAATCTAGCAATTGGGGTAGCAGGATTAATGCCCTTAATGGACTACAGAGGTGAAAAAGATAGTGTAGGACGTGTTCTTCAGGCGACCGCTATGGGTTGGGCCGATGAAATAGCTTCGGCTGCTGAATTAGTTATGGGAAAAACAATGCGCCTACCAGTAGCTGTAGTTCGTGGATTGAATTATGAAGAAGGTATAGCCCGATGTAGTTCTTTTTTTAGGTCCTCTGGACAGGATCTTTTTAGATAATTAAAACGATTATGCACTTGAAAGGATTTTCTTAGAACTAAATCGAAACCGATCGAGCTTGATTAATTCATGATAAGAGCCAAGAAGTTTCTGTTCTTCGGAGTTCAATTTGTCCAGAGGATCCTCACCATCAGTTTCTGGACTATCGAAGCGACGGATCAATTTGTATAAGGTAGAGCGGCTCCCTGGAATTCGACCTATGTCACGGATCATGCGACGTAAGTCGCGAGGACGAACTAACTGTCCATGGAGGGATCCAGCAGCCGTTGAGATGCTCTCATTCATGAGGGTTCCCCCTAGATCATTGGCTCCACAATTTAAACATTCTTTAGAGTCTACGAGTCCCTCTTTAACCCAAGAAACTTGAATGTTAGGGATATCTTGATTTAAAACCAATCTTGCTATTGCATGCATTTTGAGCACTTCTGATTTACTAGGGCCAGCTTTAATTCCCAATTGGTTATTGTGACTAAACATCGGTGCTTCAGTATGTACAAAACTAAGAGGCACAAACTCGGTAAATCCGCCACTGGTTCGTTGAAGATCTCTTAATAGTAGCAAGTGTCGAGCAGAATGTTTGACTGTCTCCACATGACCATACATCAAGGTGGAACTAGTTGGAATTTCAAGGGAATGAGCTGTGGTAATTACCTCAATCCACTGAGTTGTACTGATTCGCCCTGGAGATATTTGTTTGCGCAAATCGTCATCAAGAATTTCAGCTGATGTACCTGGCAAACTGCCGATCCCAGCATCTTTGAGTTCTTTAAGATATTCTCGAATTGTCATCTTGGATTGTTTTGATCCATAGAGTATTTCTTCGGGCGAAAAAGCATGGATATGAATGTTAGGTATAACTTTTTTTATTGCTCGACACAGCTGAATGTAATATCTACCATCCATATTTGGTGGTAAACCCGCTTGGATACAAACTTCTGATGCTCCGTAGTTCTGCGCTTCAACCGAACGTCTGACTATTTCCTCTAGGGGAAGATGATAACCTTCTTGACTATCAGCCGTTCGACTAAATGCACAAAAACCGCATCGCTTAACACAAACATTGGTGAAATTGATGTTACGATTTACCACATATGTGATGATATCCCCCACCGTTTGTTTTCTTAAAAAATTTCCTACGGTCAGTAACGCTTCGTAATCGACTCCTTTAGTTAAAAAAAGATTTATGATTTGTGATTCAGAAAGATCCTTGCCCCCTATGCTTCTTTCGAGGATTTGGGTAATAATCGGGGTAGTTTTCTTGAAAAGAAGTTCGATTGATTTTAGACTTTGGGAGAGAGAGTTAGGCAAATTATTAGCTAGCACAGTGGGCCTCCCAGATTGGCCGAAGAGACTTTTCAGGAATAAATCCAGATGGATCTGCATCATGCACTAAACGATTTTTCAGGGCTACGGGTAAATACCCACTTTTTTGATTGATGTATTCTGGATACACAGGGAACCGAGCTTTTAAGACAAATTTTTTTTTCAGTAACTCTTTTCGAAGATTAGTTAGATGTGGCCAAGGAGCTTCTGGATTGACGTAATCTATCGTTACTGGTGAAATTCCTCCCCAGTCATTGATTCCAGCCCCAAGGAATTGGAGATAACGACTTGACATTGGAGGTCCACTTAAATTCGGTGGAACCTGAATATTCATATGTTTACCCAAAATGATTCTGGCCTGAGCTACTGTCCCTAGGGACTCATCAAGAGATAATTCGGAGGACGAGTTCATAGGTATTTCTTTTTTAGCACGAAAATTTTGAATAATGACTTCTTGGATATGACCGTACTGTTGGTGTAGATCTTGAATCAAGTGCAAAGCATCTTGACGTTCTTTGGAAGTTTCACCGATTCCTACTAGCAAGCCTGTCGTCATTGGAATTTTTAATTCCCCAGCCTGTTTTAGCGTCTGAAGTCGTATCTCTGGCCTTTTGCTTGGGGCATATTCATGGGGACCACCGGGTTCGCATAATCGAGTACTACTGCTTTCTAACATTAGTCCAAGTGAAACGTTGACATCCTTAAGAGCTTTTAGCTCCGAACGGGTTAAGATGCCTGCATTACTATGAGGATACAGAGAAGTTTCTCGTAGAAGCATCTTACAGATTGAGTAAAGGTACTCAATAGTGCTCTCATATCCGTGATCTTTTAACCATCGTTTGGCTTCCAGATAACCCTCCTCTGGTTTTTCTCCCAAAACCAAAAGAGCTTCTCGACATCCATATCGTTCTCCCTCTCGTGCCACTGCTAGTACTTCATCGGGATTCATAAAAAAGCTTTGAAGTTGCTTAGGGGATTGTCGAAAAAGACAGTATTTACAGTAATCACGGCAAAGACGGGTTAGGGGAAGAAATACCTTAGGAGAAAAACTAGTAGTCCGTCCTTTTCCTTGATCTCGAATTTGGGTTGCCGTAGCTAGCAATGCTGAATCATCTCGAGTTTTAGCTTGACTGATCATTTAATGTGACCATTCCTAGTTAAGCTAGGTGGACGGGGAGTTGATGGGCAAGGATAACAAACTCCCGTACGGGAGATCCTCCAATTAGGTGTTCCTGAATTATTCGTTCAACCACAGCTGGTGTACACGAATGATACCAGATTCCCTCTGGATAAACGACTGCTATGGGTCCTTGTTGACAGATCTGTAAGCAATTGGCTTTCGTCCGGTAAATACCTCCATTACCGGTTAAATTGAGTTCGCTGAGTCTTTTCTTTAGGTATTTCCACGATTCTAAGCCCATTTCTTTGTTGGAGCACTTAGGATTGGTTTGGTCAGAACATAAAAAAATATGTCTTTGGATTTTGTTTACACCCAGCACGTTAACTGTATTCCACAGCTTATCGTTCATCGTCCCTCTTTAACGTAGCGCTTAGGTTAAATCAATTGACCAACTACCACTTTCCGTGTTTATAACGCTTGTGCCAGTCGACACCCTGCCATGATTTCATGGTCAAAGGTCGAACAAACAGAAGCCATCGGGGTTCCACCATGGTGGGCTCTACGTAATCAGGACCTCTTTCACCGAGATAGCGAACTGACATAGGTCGTCCAATCTCAACCCATCGTCCTCCAATATTAGGTTCCTCGAGGACAGTGGCCTCTCCTTTGACTAAGACTCGACGATTCATCATTGATGATTCGTCAATACATAGGAAAACACGACCATCTCTTTGAATGTGTTTAGCCCAAACGGACCGAGCACGAGGAATAATGTAAAACCCACCATCTTTATATTCAAACCAACAGGGAGCTATATACGGCCATCCATCTTCGTCGAGACAGCCCAGTCGACAAATCGGTCCTTCTGCAAAAAAATCATTGATTTCAACCTCGGACATCTTGCCTACTTTTCCTCGCCAGTTCTCATTAGAATCTTTGCTCATGTTTTTTAAACCTCTCACTAGCTGTTAAATTAAAACTTCTAACTGTAATAAACTGAAGTAGAAACCGTGATATTCAATGGGTAGTATCCTCTAATGGTTTTTACAGGATGCCGACCAGTTGTAATGTGGTAACAATAGCTAAGATAGTGAAAAATAAGCCAGCTAGTCCTAATCCAATCCGCATAAACCAGCCAGGTCTCAGCTCCTTCGGTAAAAGAGTTAAATTTACTACTAAGGTGTGAAAGCAACTAAATCCCAAAGCGTAGTTAAATATATTGGCTGCAAGTTTCAGGAGCTCTAAAGGAGGAGCTACAGATAGCATGATTAAACCAAAAATGCCATAAATCACCACAACTGAGAAATAAACCCAGCGGATATTAGCCGGGTCCATTTTCCGAAGGCGAGAACTGGCAGTCCAAAATACGTCTACCCATCGACGAATGAAGCCATCTGAGTGAGTTGCCATAGTAGGGGCCAAAACTAAGAATCCGCAAAGCATCGTTAAATACCAGAAGATTTCACCTGCTTCGGGACCCCAGGCAGCACCTACATGGGTTCTGACACCGTTGGAAGTCATTCCGGCTGCTACCCAACTACTTGCCTCAGTCCCTCGAGGAAGAAATTGAAGAGAAAGCATGCTAGGCAAGGCAACACCTAAGAAACAAGCCGGCATCCATACTACTACCTGATCCCTGACGAGGTGGCGATACCAGCTTTTCCATCGTTTAAGTGATTTTGGAGTAACCTGAAAAATCATTCCAGAATGAGAAAGCTTAAGTTCTCTTCCTCCAATGAGACTGGGAATAGCTCCAACGTGGTGACCCATTCCCCAACCTTGTTCTCTGGTGTAATTGCTGACCGCTGCATTAGAGAGTCCTCCACTACCTGCAATTGCTGCAAAAGCTGCTAGCAAGGCAATGGTGCTTAGATCGACATCGGGCATACCATTGCCTCTTATTAGTGAAATAAAGACATTAGTTGTTTCAATACCTCCAACGGGTACTGTTCCAAAGCGGAAAAAGCCTCCAAAAATTTCGTACCAGGTTGAAGGATTAGAGTGAAAGATGGCTAGAATTGATAGAAACCCAAGTACCGCGAACATTTTGAAACTCATTATTGCTTTTAGGGAATTATAGATTTTTCCTCCCATAACCAAAGGTACTAATGCTAAAAGAAAAATCAAATAGCCCAATAGTCGAAGTAGCCACCAATGCATATCATTTTGTTCTGGATTTGGTAATTCGCCTCCTAACAGTACCGATGCTAAAGGAGTAGCTGCATTAGCAGCAAGGTAGGGAAAAACAGTTCCAAAGTCTAGTATCAGATAAAGAATAATCCAGAATTGGGGACCTGGGAGAAGGCGGAATTTTCCTGTAAAAATAGGTTCACCAGTATAAAGGGTGTAACGAGACACCTCCATGTTATAGAAGACCTGACCCACAATGCTCAAAGTAGCCAGCCACATAAGTGCACCACCGTACTTAGCAGTGACAGCTGGACCCATAAGCCATTCACCCCCTCCAATAGAAGAGCCTCCTAAAAGAAGACCTGGTCCTAGGAGAGCAAACCAATGGCGCCAAGTGAACGTGGGGGCCTTAACCAGTTCACCACTAGACCACTTAGGCATCTTTTTTGAACCTAAATGGGGAACTTCAAATTTACTAGAATCGATACCTTGAGAATTTGAAGATTCAGCAACACTGGGTTTTGTGTTATTTGTTGTTTTGTCTGTTGCCATATAGAAATCCGTTCATTATGCAATATTCTTGTTTTTATAAGATCAAGGTTAAATTGTCTAACTGCAGTTTCAGTCTACAGAAGTGAACCATTTTTTCTCTGAATTTGCAATATTCTGAGTTTGTTCCAGTTCAATTTTCTGAAATGTTATTATTAAAGCAAAAGTTAAAAAGAGATTCGTTACAATAGTAATTCTTGGATAGATGTAACTCACTTGGATGTTATACTTCAACAAAATAACATACAAAATATTAAGGAGAGCCAGTGAAAGGTGGAGATATTATAATTGAGTGTTTAAAAGCTCAGGGAGTCCGCTGTATTTTTGGCATGCCGGGGACTCAAAACCTACACATCTATGATTCACTACTTCGATGTGGAGAGGGACTTATTAATCACTATTTAGTTCGTCATGAGTTTGCAGCTACTAAGATGGCAGATGGATTTTCCCGTTCCACCGGCGAAGTTGGTGTTGCATTAACCGTTCCTGGTCCTGGAGCAAGTAATGCATCCACCGGGATTCTAGAGGCCTTTACTGATTGTGTTCCTGTCCTGCTAATTACTGGACAGCATGAGTCAAGATTTTATGAAAAAGATTCCAGTAAAATGTTTCATGGTTTGGATCAGATGAAATTTTTTGAGCCAATTACCAAATACAGGGGAATAGCAGGTAGTGTAGACGAAATTCCAATCCTAATTGAAAATGCTTTTAAAGCGATGCTCAATGGTCGGCCGGGACCAGCGGTTCTTGAGTTTCCAATGGATATTGTAAAGGGGGATGGAAATCCGTTTGTGTCTGGTAGGGTTAGGCGGTCAATAGGAAGATGTCCATCTCGTAAGGATGTGTCTAGTGTAGCTAAAAAAATCAATAGTCTGAGAAGCCCAATCTTTGTAGTGGGCTCCTCAGTGATTCACTCTGATGCTAAAAAAGAGCTACAAGAACTAATTGAAAAAATTCAAGCTCCAGTAGCAGTTTCCCGATGTGCCAAGGGTGTTTTTGATGAAAATCATATGTTGTCTCTTCGTGGCACAAATGGATTTATGTTTCGTCAAGCTGCCAAGTTTGCTGATGCTACCGTTGCTATTGGCTGTCGTTTTACATCTCTTGATACCGACAACTGGAAATTACAACTACCCCAGCCTATTGTTCAAATAGATGAAGATGCAGATGAGATTGGAAGAGAGTATCCATGCGAAGCTTCTTTGGTAGGCGACCTTAAGAGTACACTGATAGCTTTAACTGAAGAGATTGAACAAGGTAAACAATGTTGGAAACAACCGTTGGAGAAAATACGTGCTGAATTTTTTAAACAACGGCCTCTTCCATTACTAGATGAGATTCGTCAGGTCCTTCCAGCTGAAAGTATTCTGTGTGTAGATGCCCACTCTTTAGGTTATTCCACCTTTGATGAGTACCCTGTTGATCAACCTAGAAACTATCTTTATCCCTGTATCGGGGTATCTTTGGGCTACGCTTATCCCGCCTCAATTGGAGCCAAGATTGGTTGTCCAAATAAGCCAGTAGTTTGTTTTAGTGGCGATGGTGGCTTTCTTATGGGTTCTTCTGAAATAGCTACTGCAGTTAAGTATGGAGTGAATGTAATTGGAATTGTGGTTAATGATGGAGCATTAACTTCAATTAAAGCCTCCCAACAGAAGGCTTTTCGAGGTCGCACTATCGATACTAACATGATTAATCCTGACTTTGTCGAATTAGCTAAATCATTTGGCGCCAAAGGTAAAAGGGTAAAATCTCTTGACAAGTTTAAGAAAGTCCTAGAAGAAGCTCTTGTTAATAGAGGACCAACCATCATAGAAGTCCTTATGGAAGATCATGAAACACAATTGGTCGATAGCATTAGTTGGTTAAAATCAAACCCATTACGTAGCCCCCTACAGAGCTAATATATAATTTAAGATAAGAAACGGTATGTTTGAGGGACTTAAGGTTTAATAGGTAGGATTTTATTTAGCATGTCTCGAGTAAAGATTCCTAAATCCTTTAGGAGTTTTAATAGTTTTCTTTTCTTCGGTCGAATTTTTTTTCTTAAAATAGCAAAGTAGCATCATTGTTTAGTTTTACAAAAAGAACGAGGTTATTAAAGTCTCTGAAAAGAGGTTGGAACACTATATTTTGTTATTATTAAATAAACAGGGCCAATATTTAGTGTAAAACCATAATTTAGTTCTTGACAAGGAATTGATTAAAGATAGAATTTCAATTTTATGAGTGGTGTTGACAAAAGGTGAGCTACTAAGATCAGGAATAATGATGGTTTACTTGTAGCAGAATATATAATCAATTTCTCTTTTTCTCCCTGTTTGTAATTATTAAGGAGGGCGACAAATGCTTTTGAAGGCAAATACTGATAGCAAAGTTCCTGTTTTGGAAGCTGAAGTATCACCAGAGGCATCACCTAATAATAAGCTTTTGCATTTCAAAAGAATTTTTTCCAAACGGGGGGAAAGTCCTTTTGATGTGATCCAGTGGGAGAAACGTAAGGCTAGTATAACCAATGAAAAAGGAGAGGTTATTTTTGAACAGAAGGATGTAGAAGTGCCTAGTAGTTGGTCCATGCTCGCTACAAACGTAGTTGTATCAAAATACTTTAGGCGGGCCAGCGATAGTAATGGCGGCAAAGAAAACAGTGTTCGCCAATTGGTTGGAAGAGTAGTTGAGACTATCTTTCGTTGGGGTAAAGATGGAGGTTATTTTGCTACCCCCGAGGATGCAGAAACCTTCAAAGATGAACTTACCCATCTCTTAGTTCAACAAAAATCAGCATTTAATAGTCCCGTTTGGTTCAACTGTGGTGTTGAAGAAAAACCTCAATGTTCAGCCTGTTTCATCAACTCAGTGGTTGATCGGATGGAAGCAATACTTGATCTTGCTAAAACCGAAGGTATGCTTTTTAAGTGGGGAAGTGGAACAGGTACAAATCTTTCCCCAATTCGGTCATCAAAGGAAACCTTGTCAGGAGGAGGAGAAGCTTCTGGTCCAGTGTCTTTTATGAAAGGTTACGACGCATTTGCTGGAGTTATTAAGTCGGGTGGAAAAACTCGACGTGCTGCCAAGATGGTGATACTGAATGTAGAACATCCGGACATTGTTGAGTTTATTCGTTGTAAACAAGAAGAAGAGAAGAAGGCTTGGGCACTAATTGAAGCCGGATATGATCCTTCTTTTAATGGTCCTGCATACAGTTCTGTTTTTTTTCAAAATTCAAACAATAGTGTTCGAGTTGCTGACGACTTTATGCAAGCTGTTATTGATGACAAGGAGTGGAGTACACGAGCAGTAACTACAGGTGAGGTTGTTGATACTTACTCTGCCCGAGATCTTCTTCGATTGATGGCAGAATCTGCCCATGGTTGTGGTGATCCTGGAATCCAGTTTGATACTACAGTTAATGATTGGCACACTTGTTCAAATACGGCCAGAATCAATGCATCTAACCCTTGTAGCGAATACATGTTCCTAGATAATACAGCCTGTAATTTATCGTCACTTAACCTAATGAAGTTTAAAAAGGAGAATGGGGATTTGGATGTTGAGAATTTTAAACACGGCATTAAGGTCATGATTACTGCCCAAGAGATCATTGTTGATAACGCAGGGTATCCTACTCCAACTATCGGTAAGAATAGTCACCTTTTCAGGCCACTGGGATTGGGTTATGCTAATCTTGGAGCATTTTTAATGTCCTTAGGACTACCTTATGATAGTGAAGCAGGAAGAACTTACGCTGGAGCCATTACAGCTATAATGCATGGAGAGGCGTACCACACTTCTGCTTTGATCGCTCACGATGTCGGTGCTTTTTCTGAATTCTCATTGAACAGAGAACCTATGTTAGCAGTAATTAAGAAACATAAAGATGCTGCTATTAAACTTGATGCTTCAATCCTAGGTGAGAAACTGTATCAGGATGTCCAACAATGTTGGGATGATGCTTTGTCACATGGAGAGGATTCTGGATATAAGAACTCCCAAGTTACAGTACTAGCTCCTACAGGAACGATCGGGTTCATGATGGATTGTGACACGACCGGGGTGGAACCTGATATTGCGCTTATCAAATATAAGAAGCTTGTAGGGGGTGGACTCCTCAAGATCGTTAATCAGACTGTGCCAGAAGCTTTAATACGTTTGGGTTATAGTAAAGAAGAGACAGATCAAATTGTTGAATATATTGACGAAAATGAAACAATTGAAGGAGCACCTAATTTAAATGAGAAGGACTTACCTGTTTTTGATTGTGCTTTTAAACCCCTTAACGGTTCCCGGTTTATTCATTACATGGGACATTTAAAAATGATGGGGTCGGTTCAACCTTTTCTCTCAGGTGCTATCTCTAAGACGGTTAATATGCCAGAAGAATCTTCAGTCGAAGAAATAGAAAAAGCTTATATTAAGGCATGGGAACTGGGTCTCAAATCCATAGCTATTTATAGGGATGGGTCTAAAAGATCGCAACCCTTAAATACTGGTCTCAATGATACAGAGAAGAAGAAGACTCAAGAAACTCAATTAGCTCGACAACGTCTTCCTGATGAGCGCCAGTCCATAACTCATAAATTTAGTGTAGCAGGTCATGATGGCTATTTGACGGTAGGAATGTATGATAATGGTGAGCCTGGCGAAATTTTTGTAGTTATGGCTAAACAAGGTTCTGTTGTTTCTGGCTTGATGGATACAGTTGCTACCTCTATTTCCCTAGCACTTCAGTATGGGGTTCCATTAAAAGTATTGGTGGATAAGTTTAGTCATAGCCGTTTTGAACCAGCTGGATTTACAAATAACCCAAAAATCCCTATTGCTAAATCAATTGTTGACTATATTTTCAGGTGGCTGGGCCAAAAATTTCTAGATGCTACTGAACAATTACAAGCCACAGAATTGGATGTGGCAACTACGGAAAATGTGAACAACAATGTTAAGGTAGCTGCGATGGAGAAACAGGTTTTTCAAACCCAGTCTGATGCTCCTCCTTGTCCTGAATGTGGAGAAATAATGGTTCGGAATGCAGCTTGTTATAAGTGTCTTAATTGTGGGGCAACTAATGGGTGTAGTTAGGTAGATCTTGCCTTACTGTGAGTAATTACGAAATTAACCTGGGGGCCAGGTCAGTTTACGTCCCGCTAACACATGCACATGTATGTGAAATACTGACTGACCAGCATCAGGTCCGGTGTTGATAACGAGTCTATAACCTCCCTTTGTGTGGCCTTGGTTTTGTGCTAGATTCCGAGCAATTAAAATAACATGACCTAAAATATTTTTATCCTGACTAGTAATAGATTCCATGGACTCCAGGTGTTTTTTGGGGATGACTAATAGATGTGTTGGAGCTTGAGGATCAATATCTTCAAAGGCTATTGTTAATTTATCTTCAAAAATGATTTTGGCGGGAATAATTTTCTGTACTATTTTACAGAATAAACAAATTGACATAATACGTTTCGTGTATGTTCAGTAGTATCAATTTAAACAGTCTTTTTTACCACAACCACTCTTGGAATTCCATTGAAGTCTTGTAAGACGTTGAGTAAATCCCAGGGAGCTTGAAATAGGTGACAGACCTTTTTTTCCATCCCCATTCCTATCTCCAAGATTAAGATACCTTCAGGTTTTAACCAGAGTAGGGCTTGAGATGCTAGACGACTATAAATATCAGGTTCTGAAACGTCACCAACTAAAGCTAAATGAGGTTCCCAGTCTTTAACTTCTCTCTGGAGCAGAATTAATTCGTCCAGACTGATATAAGGAGGATTACAAACAATTATGTCTATGGATTTTTTTTTTACTTGAGAATGGAGTGGGGTGAGAAGGTTTCCATGAAGGAACTGAATGCGTTTTCTCACATGATGTCTAAGGGCATTTTTTTTGGCAACTTGTAGCGCTAATTTAGATAAATCAATAGCCCAAAATTCTGTTTGTGTAAGATACGTTGCTAAGGTCACAGCCAAGCAGCCGGAGCCAGTGCCTACATCAACCAGGTTTAAAGGTTCTTCTGATAGTTGTTTTAAAGTTTCCTCGACCAAAAGTTCTGTTTCTGGGCGGGGTATCAATACATCAGGTGAGACTTTAAAATCAAGTCCACAAAATTCTTGTTTTCCAGTGATATATTGCAGTGGCTTTCCACTACAACGTTCTTTGACCTTTAAAAAAAAAGTTGATAGAACTGATTCATCAACTGAATCTTTATTATGTGCTAAAAGAAAACTTCGATTTTTGCCGAGTGTTGCTGCTAACAAAATTTCAGAATCAACTCTAGGGTTTTCAATTTCACTAAGACTCAATGCATTAGAAGATGACCTTAAAGCTTCAAATATTCTCATTAGGTTTTTTGTTAGATTGACTCCAATTCGCCCTCTAACTCTTTCTCTTGAAAATAAGTTAACAAGCGTTCAATGACCATACCCAGATCCCCATCTATCACTGTCTCCAACCTATGCAGTGTCAAGCCAATGCGATGGTCAGTTAGTCGATTTTGGGGATAATTGTATGTCCGTATTTTTTCACTCCGATCTCCTCCACCAACCTGATTTTTTCGGTCTATTGCAATTGCTTGGCGTTGATCTTCCGTAGCTACCTCATGAAGACGAGATCGAAGCACACGCATGGCTTTAGCTTTATTCTTGATCTGAGATTTCTCATCTTGACAAGTAACGATCAAACCAGTAGGGAGATGAGTTATTCGTACAGCTGAGTATGTAGTATTAACTGATTGACCTCCTGGGCCAGAGGAGCAAAAACGATCTATCCTGAGATCCTTTTCCTGAATATTAACTTCCACCTCATCAGCTTCTGGTAAGACTGCAACAGTAATTGCTGAGGTATGCACTCTTCCACTAGTTTCTGTGGTGGGCACTCGTTGAACTCGATGAACACCACTTTCAAACTTTAGCTTGCTGTAAACATTTTTCCCTTCAATAATAGAAATAACTTCTTTTAGACCACCCACTCCTGAAATACTGGATGACATCAGTTCAACTTTCCAATTTTGTGCTTCAGCAAAGCGATTATACATTCTAAACATTTCTTGTGCAAAAAGAGTAGCTTCATTACCCCCTGTTCCAGCCCTAATTTCTAAGAGGACATTTTTTCCGTCATTAGGATCTTTAGGTAGCAGCAGAATCCGTAATTGTTTGTCGCAAACATTTATTCTTTCCTTTAATTGAATGATTTCATCTAGAGCTAGAGCCTTTAATTCACTTTCAAGACTATCGTCTTGAGCTATTTGTTTAGACTCTTCCAGATCTTTTTTAAGCTTTTTGTATTCATGAAATTGTTCGATTACTTCGGAAAGATCGCGGTGAGATTTAGCGTGTTTTTGATATTGACTCTGATTAGCTATCACATCAGGATTACTCAAAAGCTGAGTAACTTTTTCAAATGTTGCTTCTATTTGTATGAGTTTATCCAACATTATTCAAACCTAAAACGACAGTAAATTTTATCTTCTCTAAAAAATTTTATTCGTCTGCTCTGTTAACTTTACCAATATGAAAGTTTCTATTTTTAGATGCTCATGAAGATGGGAACTATGGGGGGTTCAATTACTGATCACAATAGATGCAATCTAGCCAGCCACTAATTCAGAATTATCAGATTTACGGTATTTTCTTCGAAATCGTTCAACACGACCAGCTGTGTCTACTAACTTTTGTTTACCAGTAAAGAATGGGTGGCACTTAGAGCAGATTTCTAGACGGATTTCTTTCTTGGTTGAGCGGGTTTTAAAAGTTTCACCACAGGCACAAGAAACAGTTACTTCCATATATTTTGGGTGGATTTTCAATTTCATTATAATTTCCGTTCTAGCTACAATTTTTATAAGTGTTAATTATAAAGATTGTAAGTTGCTGTTGGCAAATAAAAACTTTTATTTTTCAATCGACGGGAGTTACAAAACTCGGTGAAAATTATTTGCCAATAACTTTTTATCAGGGCAATTTCTAAACATTAACCCAAGAAATTCAACTACTGTTTTTGTTATCTTAACTTCATGAGTACGACCTAAATACAGTAATTAAATGAAATATTAAGTTTTAAACAGCAGAATTTTAGTGAATAATTTTTTATCTTCTGGGAATATATAGGTTATGTATTCCCAGCTTTAGAGTAGGTTTTAAAAAGTAGTCCACTTTCCTTCGGAACAACTAGGTTGGAATAAGGACTAATGGACCTAAAAAATGAGTCTGCTCTGAATATATTTAGGATGAAAAAGAAAGTTTTTTCTTTAAGCATTCAAAACCCTAGTAATTGGTGCACGATTAGTGGTTCAAATTCAGAGACACAAAAAAAGCTATGAGGAGTAACCATGACCAAAGCAGATTTAGTGGATGCAGTTTCAAGGGTAACTGAACTTAACCGGAAGGATTCAGAAATTGTAGTAGAAAGTCTTTTTGAGAGCATCGTTAAAGCCCTCAAGAGTGGTGATAAACTAGAGGTTAGGGGATTTGGGAGTTTTCGAATCAGAGAGCGCCGAGCTAGGCAGGGTAGAAACCCTAAAACTGGTGAAAAGGTTAACGTTCCAGAAAAAAGAGTCCCTTATTTTAAACCTAGTAAAGAATTAAAAGACCTAATTAATTTATAGTATGGACTATTTGTGGAGTCCTTGGAGATATCAGTACGTAGCCAATATTCACAAAAATGACTATTGTGTTTTTTGTGATGAGGAAGTCCCCTCCAATGATTCAGATCGACTAATTCTTTTTCGGGGAGAATATCACTTTATTGTCCTTAATCGTTTCCCATACACCTGTGGCCATTTATTGGTTGTGCCTTACCAACATATAGCAGATATAGCTGGTTTATCTTCTGACCAATCACTAGAAATGATGACCCTAATTCAAAGAGTTATTTCTGCCCTCAAGCAAGTGTATAACCCTGATGGTTTTAACCTCGGTATGAATCTAGGAAAATGTGCTGGGGCTGGAATTGATAAGCATATTCATTTTCATATTGTTCCTCGTTGGTGTGGTGATTCTAATTTTGTATCTGTGACTGGAGAAACGAGGGTACTGCCAGAGACTTTGGAAACTACGTATTCAAAACTTAAACCATTTTTTGAAAAATAAAATTTAGCCAGCCAAATATAACTGTGTTTTGACCACAAGGCATAATGTATTATAAATTTTGATATAGAGTTGACCCAGTTTCCTGGAACTCTTCTGATTTTTCAGCCATTCCTTTTTCTAGGGCTTCTTCAGGCGTAACACCAATCTTCTTAGCATATGCTCGAACGTCCTCAGTAATTTTCATGGAACAAAAATGAGGGCCACACATTGAGCAAAAATGTGCCGACTTAGCATTCTCACCGGGTAAGGTTGCATCATGAAATTGGCGAGCTCTATCAGGATCAAGACCTAAATTAAATTGGTCTTCCCAACGAAACTCAAATCGGGCTTTGGATAATGCGTTGTCCCGAGCTTGAGCTCCGGGATGACCTTTAGCTAAATCAGCTGCATGAGCTGCTATTTTATAAGCTATAACACCTTCTTTGACGTCCTCACGGTCTGGTAGTCCTAAATGTTCTTTAGGTGTTACATAACAAAGCATTGCTGTACCATACCAACCAATCATAGCAGCACCGATGGCACTAGTAATATGATCATAGCCAGGCGCAACATCAGTTGTTAAAGGTCCTAACGTATAAAATGGAGCCTCTCCACAGGTAGCAAGTTGACGGGTCATATTTTCTTGAATCAGATGCATAGGAACATGCCCAGGACCTTCAATCATCGTTTGTACATCATGCTTCCAGGCAATCTGGGTAAGTTCTCCCAGTGTGTCTAACTCTGCAAATTGGGCTTCATCATTAGCATCAGCAATCGCCCCTGGTCTTAGACCATCCCCAAGACTAAAGGTAACATCATAAGCTTTCATGATTTCACAGATTTCTTCAAAATGGGTATAGAGAAAATTTTCAGAGTGATGTGCTAGGCACCATTTAGCCATTATGGCACCACCACGAGAAACAATTCCAGTTAGACGTTTAGCAGTTAGGGGGACATATCTAAGGAGTACTCCAGCATGAATGGTAAAGTAATCAACCCCTTGTTCAGCTTGTTCCAATAAGGTGTCTCGGAAAATTTCCCAAGTTAGCTCCTCGGCTTTACCCTGAACTTTTTCTAGTGCCTGATAGATTGGTACAGTACCGATTGGAACAGGACTATTTCTAAGGATCCATTCTCTGGTTTCATGGATGTTTAGCCCGGTTGAAAGATCCATAACTGTATCCGAACCCCAACGAATTGCCCAAACCATCTTTTCTACCTCTTCTTCTATAGTAGAAGAGACAGCAGAATTTCCAATATTTGCATTTATTTTAACCAAAAAATTACGTCCAATAATCACTGGCTCCAGTTCGGGATGATTTATATTAGCGGGTATTACAGCTCTTCCACGAGCAACTTCATCGCGAACGAATTCAGGAGTTATTTGTGAAGGAATACTTGCTCCAAAAGATTGTCCAGCATGCTGCTGATCAGCACTTTGCTCAAGACGCTGATTTTCCCGAATGGCGATAAATTCCATTTCAGGGGTAATGATTCCTCGTCGTGCATAATGCATTTGTGAAACATTGCATTTCAATTGAGCACGTAAGGGTTTGCGAAGGTGTCGAAATCGAAGAGAATCTAGTTTTTTATCTGCAAGACGCAATTTGCCGTATCGGGAGGAAATATGTTCCAATTCGTTGACATCATTACGTTCGAGGATCCAGGGAAGTCGAATTGGGGCCAATCCTTGTCGAATATCAATGGTTACTGATGTATCGGTGTAAGGCCCACTAGTATCGTAAGAAATCACTGATGGATTTAGAGAAATATCCTTACCAGAGCTATGACTTTGCTGAGTAGGAGTCTGAGAGATTTCCCGCACCGGAACTCGCAGGGAAGGGTGAATCTTTCCTGGCAGGTAAATTTTCCGAGAGCCTGGCAAAGGACCACAGGTGATTGTATTTAACCGACTTTCATCAATTGTTACTTGTTTGGCTTTCATTATAAAAACTCCTACCAATTCCTCATTAATTCTATAATTTAGAACTGACATTGAAGGTTGAAAAATTTATGCGGACTTTTGAAATCATACCACAAGATTGACAAAGCTTTGACCCAAAACTTAAGATGAGGTAACACTAGTGATTAACTGCAGTAGTTTTCAAAATTATTTAATGTCTACGCTCTACAGGAGGTAAGTTATGTCAGAAATATTTGGGAACTTTATAAATGGCGAGTGGGTTAATAGTTCATCTGGAAAAACTTTTAAGAGTGTCAATCCAGCAAATATAGAAGAAGAAATAGCAAGTTATCAAGTCTCCACTGTTTCAGATGTAAAAGCCGGTATTGAAGCTGCAAAGAGATCACAAACTGATTGGTCCACTATGCCAGCTCCACAACGAGGCACTTTTTTAATGAAGGCGGCTGAACTACTTGAACAGAGAGCAGAACAAATTGCTTCGGAAATGACTCGTGAGGAGGGAAAGACAATTGCTGAGGCTAAAGGAGAAGTAGGGCGATCAGTTAATATCCTTCGTTATTTTGGAGGAGAGGGTGCTAGGTTTTGCGGAGAGACTATTCCTTCAGAAAGGGCTGGGGTATTCAGTTATACTTTTCGAAAACCACTCGGAGTAGTATCGTTATTAACACCCTGGAATTTTCCGATTGCCATACCTGTTTGGAAAATAGCACCTGCTCTAATCTCTGGAAATAGTGTGGTAATTAAACCAGCTTCTGTAGCTCCAATATGCACTATTAGAATAATAGAGGTATTAAATCAGGCGGGTTTACCTAAAGGTGTTCTTAACATGGTGACGGGAGCAGGTTCGGTTATCGGTGAAGAACTCGTATCTAATCCAGTCATTAAGGCTATTTCATTTACAGGTTCTTGTGAAGTTGGTCAGGATATTCAACAAAAAACAGCTTCAAAAGGAGTAAAAACTCAGTTAGAAATGGGGGGTAAAAACCCTACTATCGTACTTAAAGATGCAGACTTAGATTTAGCTACAGACATTGTCATTAATGGAGCCTTCTTTTCGACTGGACAAAAGTGTACTGCCACTAGTAGGGCTATAATTGAAAAAGAAATTTTTAATGATTTCGTAGCTTTGTTAGTAAATAAAACTCAGAAATTAAAAGTTGGCAATGGGTTAGAACAAGGAGTTGATATAGGACCTTGTGTGGATGAAAATCAAATGAAGACAGTTTTAGATTATATAGCGATAGGTCAAAAAGAAGGAGCTAAAATTATTTGTGGCGGTCAACGGTTAATGGACGAGGGCAGAGACAAAGGTTATTTTATACAACCCACGATTTTTTCTGAAGTGTCGAGTGATATGCGTATAGCGCAAGAGGAAATATTTGGCCCAGTCCTGGCAGTCTTTCCAGTCGAGGGCTTTGAACAGGCAATCACATTGGCCAATCAAGTTAAATTTGGTTTGTCTGCTTCGGTTGTAACTAATCAGCTAAATAGAACTTTTGACTACATCAATCAAATCGAAGCTGGATTAATTATTGTCAATTTGCCTTCAGCTGGTGTTGAGTATCAACTGCCCTTTGGAGGAACTAAAGCTTCGAGTACTGGCTATCGAGAACAAGGTAGTGTAGCGATCGACTTCTACTCAGAACTTAGAACCGTTTATTTGAAACACTAAATCTTAAATCAACCTTGTATATTATCAATTGCCAAGGGGTATGGTTTTCTCACTGTACCTCTTGGACTCAATCAATCTATTGGAGTTTTCGAATATAAAGATCCTTAAAACGCATTTTCCCCTTTCCACCGCTATGAAGTTGTAGGGCAATGATTCCATTAAAATACTTCGGTGTTCGATCATGGAAATCAACTGCTCGAATCCCATTCACATAGGTGGTCACATGGTTTCCCTTGACTGAGAAACGGATTTCATTCCACTTACCAGGTTTCAGAGCATCTTCTCCTATTTTTCCAGGTTGGATTAGCCATCCTCGTCCTCCACTTTCATAAAGACCACCAGTATGTTTTCCTGGATTGGGATCTACTTCAACTTGAACACCTTTAATGTTGACTCCCTCAAGAGATGAGTGGTAAAAAATACCACTATTTCCTGTTCCTTCTGCTTTGAACTTGCCCCTCAATTCGAAATCTCTATATGTTTTTTTAGTACCCAGATAACCGTATTTTGTTGTTAATGCTTCTCCTAAAATTTCTCCATTCTTGACAATCCATTTTTCGGATCCATACTGAACCCAACCACTCAAATTTTTTCCATTAAAGAGTGGAATCCAGGAGTTTTTCTTATCAGGCTGTAGAGTGGAAGTTAAGCAAAAATAAAAAATAATCAGAGGAAAAAACTTCACCAATTTCATATTAATTTCTCCATCACTTAGCTTAAATTTTTTCAGAATGGTCAAACAAACTCTAAAAACTTTTGAGGACGACAAAAAGATTAATTAACAGAATATCAGAAAGCTTCTATTGTCTCGTAGGAAAACTTTTTGGAAGTTCTTCAATTTTCTCAAAAGATAAATTGTCTCGTAGTCTCTTCATTGACAGGTTGTTTCAGAATAGACTATTTTTTATTTGACTTAAAATGGAAAAAAGTAAACAAGAGGTCATATGAACATTCTTACATGCTTAAAACAAGTTCCGGAAAAGGACTCTCGTTATAAGATCGACAGTTCTGGCATTGGAGTTTCAGATGAGAATTTAACTTTCGAGACCAATGAGAGTGATCTTTATGCCCTAGAAGAAGGGCTCCGTTTAAAAGAAAGGGTTGGTGGTGAAGTATTGGCCCTTTCTCTTGGTCCAGAAAGAGTAGACAAGGTACTTCGAAATGCATTGGCTATGGGGGCGGATAGTGCTCTTCATGTGAAGGATGAAAGCTTTGACGGTGGAGATGCATGGGTCACGGCACAGACCATTGTGGCGGCTATTCGCCAGAAGGAGTTTGATTTGATCTTAACGGGAGTACAATCCGAAGATATGGGTCATGGGCAAACTGGTACCATGATCGCTCAACTTCTTGGATGGTCGCATGCCACCATTGTAACTTCGGTTGATGTAATTGATGAGTGTAGTCGCCTTCAAGTAGAGCGAGAGCTAGGGAATAACGTATTTGAAAGAATTGAACTCCAGCTTCCAGCAGTTTTGACAATTCAATCAGGGATTAATCAAATTCGTTATATCACTTTAAAAGGAATCATGCAGGCAAAAAACAAGCCATACAAAATTATTTCCACAGATGATTTAGATTTACAATCCGGGATGATAGGAGAGGAATCCTCCAAGCTTAAACCTCAAGAACTATTAGTCCCTCAGAAAAAACGGCAAACTGTCATGATTGAGGGCGATGCGGAGGTTGCAGTAAAGTCTCTAATGGACAGACTACAGAAAGAGGCTAAGATTCTCTAATTTATTGCACATTTTATTTAGGTGAATTTACTTTTTTTAAACTATTTACACAAGTAATAGAACTTGTCAACTATGCCAGATCAAATCATTGTTTTAGGTGAACATTCCAAAGGTCAACTTAAGGATGTTTCTTTGGAGAGCCTTTCTTTGGGAAAAGAACTTTCAAAAGTGTTGCGTAAGGAAGTTATCCTGGTGGTTATTGGTAGAGAGTTAGATGAAATGGCTCAAGAGGTCTCAAGCAAAACTGGGTTAAGGGTGGTAGTTCTAACTACCCAGAAATATGATTACTATACTCCAGAAACCTATTGCGAAATTTTGTATTCTTTTTTGTTAAAAGAGAGTCCTTACTTGATGTTAGTAGGCCATAGTTACCAGACGATTGATTTTGTTCCTAAGTTGGCAGGTATGTTGGACTGGGCCTTTGTTTCTAACTGTATAAATTATCAAATTCAGAATAGTCAGTTAGGATGGGTTAGACAAGTATTTAATGGCAAGCTTAATCTTCGAGTAGAAGTAAAGGGAGGTTCTCCTTATTTCGTATCTATTCAACAGGGCACATTTGAAACTAGTGATTATAATGTTCGAGTAAGCCCTCGAGTCTATCATCATGAACTTGTCCTGCCGAATTTACTATTAAAGCGAAAACTCATAGAAGTAATTGAGAATATTAATGAGAAAATTGACCTAACCAAAGCTGAAATTATTGTAGCTGGTGGGCGAGGGCTAGGAAGTAAAGAAAATTTTCAACTTATCCTCGATCTGGCTAAGGCTTTAGGTGGAGGTGTTGGTGCATCTCGTCCTGTAACCGATAGTGATTGGCTTGCCAAAGAGCATCAGATTGGTAGTTCTGGACAGGTGGTTAGCCCTAAACTTTATATTGCTTGTGGAATATCAGGAGCCATTCAACATCTTGTAGGCATGGCAAACTCTGAATGTATTGTTGCAATTAATAAAGATCCGTATGCACCTATATTTCAAGTAGCAGATTATGGGATCGTAGGTGATTTATTCAAGATACTACCTATTCTTATCGAATTAGCTGGAGAAATAAAAAAATAAGATGGACTCATTTTTTCTTATTAGGTTAATGAACAGGAGTAACAAAGTCCTATTTGGAGCATTAGGTGAAACATAATTTTATCTCCAAAAAGAGTAGTGAAGAGCCGAAAAGAGGGCTTGCCTTCTGGGATGAGCCTAGGTCAATTTCAGTCTGGCAGCGAGTATGGATTACACTTCTATCTTTTGTTGCATCTTGGATTATTAAAATTATTGGCCTAACTCTTCGCTGGGAAAGTCAGGGTGATGAACATTTAAATGCAATTTATCGTTCAGGAACACGGGCGATTTTTACTTTTTGGCATGGTGGAATTTTTCCTGCTACTTGGCATTGGAGAAATAAAGACATTATGGTGATGACCAGTCAGAATTTAGATGGAGAGTTTATAGCTCGAGTAATTAAAATATTCGGCTATGACACCGCGCGAGGATCGAGTTCACGTGGCGGAATGAAAGCTCTTGCTAAAATGGCTCAATCTTTAAAATCTGGCAAGGATGTTGCTTTTACGGTAGATGGTCCTAGAGGACCTCGCTTCATAGCTAAAATAGGTCCTGTATTATTAGCAAGGAGGACGGGAGCTGGTATTTTTTGTTTCCATATCTCTCTAAAGAAAAAAATTGAATTAAAAAATTGGGACCGAACTCAAATACCCCTGCCATTTTCCCGAGCTTTGATTTTAAAAGCACCTCCTATTTATGTTTCAAACCAGGCTGACAGAAGTGAGATCAAACAAAAATGTCAAGAAATGCAATCGATTCTAGACCAACTGCAACAAAGTGCTGAAAATCATTGGAAAAAAATAGCTTAAAGGTCCTACTAATCCAGGTAAAAGTTTAATAGAACAAGAGATATTGTTGAGGGGAATATTAAGAATAAATGCGATATGTTTTTTTATTTTGACCTGCGGGGTTACAGCAAGCTGGATAAGAGGGTCTTCTTTTTTGACTTTAAGAGCTTAGCTAGTACATAATTTTTTCAGAAGGCCATAAAATCCGGGAAATGATACTTCAGTACAATCGCCATTCTTGATGTGGGTTGGTCCTAAGGCGATGAGCCCTGCGATAGCAAAGGCCATTGCTATTCGATGATCGCCATGGGAGTTTACTGTACCTCCCTTTAATGTTTGTTGACCTGGAATAGACATTCCGTCTGAATATTCTTCAACTCTAGCTCCCATGATTCTCAAATTGTGAACTAATGTTTGTATTCGGTCACTTTCTTTTACTCTGAGTTCCCCAGCATCACGAATAGTTATTCCCTTGTGAGTTTGTGTAGCTAAAATAGCTAGAACTGGAACTTCATCAATAATTTTTGGGATAAGGCTTCCAGTTAAACTACCTCCTTTGAGGTTTGAGGAATTGACTCTCAAATCTCCAATGAGTTCTCCGAATGTTTCTTTTTGTTGAAAAATTTCAATAGAAGCACCCATTTTAATTAAGACATCTAGAATGGCTCGCCGTCCAGGATTTAAGCCGACTTGTTCTATGAGAATTTCAGAGTTAGGTAGTAACAGAGCAGCAGCGACAAAGAAGGCAGCAGATGAAATATCTCTTGGAACACTTATTTCTATACCCTTAGGTTGTTGACCTCCTAACATTTTAATGGTCTTACCTGAAATTTTAAGTTCTACACCAAACTGTTGGAGGGCTATTTCGGTGTGATTTCGAGTACTCACTATTTCTTGGACCTGGGTCATTCCTTGAGCATATAAACCAGCAAGTAGGATAGCAGACTTTACTTGCGCACTAGATACTGGAATCAAATAATCTATTGGTTGGAGATCGCTTCCCCGAATTTTCAATGGAGCAGTAAATTTCTTATTTGATTGAATTCGAACACCCATTTGAGCAAGTGGTTCAATTATCCGGTTCATAGGACGTTGTTTTAAAGAATTATCCCCAGTCAGAGTAGTCAAAAATTGTTGACCACCAAGTATCCCAGACAAAAGACGCATAGTAGTACCTGAATTACCTGCATCAAGAGGTTGGTTGACAGACTTTAATCCTCTTAATCCTTGTCCAAGAATAGTAAGGGAGTCAGACCCAGAGAATTCAACTTGGATACCTAGTTGACGCAAACAACTTACAGTACTCAAACAATCGCTACTAGTAGAAAAACGACGTATAATAGTTTGCCCACTTGCAATTGCTCCTAACATGGCAAGTCGGTGGGAAATTGATTTGTCACCAGGAACTTCGACTATGCCAGAAATTTTTCTAGATGGTTTGACAATAACTTTCATTTAGAGGAAAACGAAATGTTCTAACTACTGAAAGGTGGATTAGATAGACTTATCGTGAATTATACAGAATGATTTTGCAGAGGTCAAAATGGTCTAATCTATTAATAATGGTAGAACTTTCTGTTTATGATCGAATTAGTACAAGAAAACTTAGAATGGGAATCTAGCCTAGATTATAAAGCCAACTCTATTCCAAGAGTGTTGGGCATCAATGAATACTATTAGACTTAGCAACTACACCCAGTCTTATTTAAAAAAAGAAGTACACACTAGAGGTCGATTCTACCTTAGAGAATTAACCCGTTTACGTTGGCGTTTTCTCAGTGGATTTCCAGTGTTGAAAGTAATAGCAGAATACTGTGCTCTTGTAGAAAATATTCTCCAACCCTTCCTAAGCATTGAAGTATCTGAAGAACAGCGAGTCATTGGTAAGCGGAAAAAGTCGTGTTGGCTGGCTGTTGATTCTTTAGGGAGTATAGAATTATCTCCATCATCCCCAGTTCATTTGGTTTTACTAACGGAGTCTTCTTGGGAAGGTGGGCAGAGCAGTGTTTTAGAAGTCATCAGTTCTAATATTTTAGATGTGGGAATCAATGTCCGGATTAGCCATTTTACTGTCAAGGAATGTATTTTGCAGTGTCAAAAAGACATGAGTGTGTGTATGTCTCTTCTTTCGGCAAGATGGATTAGCGGAGAAAAGTTGATCGAACGTGATTTTAAGAAACGATTATTTTCAGCATTAACTAGGAATCCATCAGTTTACTTCCTTGAGCTTGACAACTACTGTAGGGACCAATTAGTGGATCCAGAAAAAGATGTTTATTCATTGGATGCTGGTTTGGACACAGGCGTAGGAGGTCTTTGGTATTGCCGAGCTTTAATCCAGAGTATTCGACTATTTGCAGGTAGCCAAGATCTAGTTAGCATTCTAAAAAAAACAGGGATCGCATCCCAGGATTGGGAGAAAATTCAGGAGACACGGAAAATTTTCTTGAGGATTAAAACTTATCGTCAGTTAACTGAGGAAAAATCCAGCTTAAAGTCTTTAAGTCAAACTGGTCAAAACACAGCTCAATTTTTGGGATATCGAAAATCTCGTTATCGATCAAATTATGAGTTAATGTTAAGAGACATTATAAGAAAAAAGAAACACATTATTACTATTTTTGTTAGCTACCTTCGTCGTAATAATATTGCTTTGAACTTGGATCTCCAACCTTTAATAAGCCAAGGTGTTAGGTTGAATTTCCAGAAAGATTTTTTAGAGAAAGATAGAACACCAAAGCAATGTATGGAACTTTTCAAATTTGGTCAGTTTAACTCCGAAATGATCCTCAATCAGCTTAAACCCCTTGTAAAAAATAACTTGGGGCATTGGAAGAATACTCAATGGAAAGAGTCTTCCATGCATGATAATTTTAGAATTATTTTAAGTAATCCAGGTTATGTGGGCAGTGTACTTCGTGAAATGAGAGATTTAGATTTTTTGTCACGATACCTTCCTGAATATGGAAGAATAGATTGTTTTCCGATACTCAATCAGGGGTATTTGTACACAATTGATGAACACACGATCCGATCAATTGAGCTTTTGGATCGTATATTTTTTTCTACGAGTCCTAAATTAGAAGAATATAGAGGCATACTGCAAAATGTTATTGATCCTTCACTCCTTTATATAAGTCTGTTGGTCCATAAAAGTGGAGTAGCTTTATCAGATGACTCCATCCATAGCAGCATCCAACTTGCTGCTAATGTATTGCAACGTATGAACTTTGGGTCAGAAGATAGTGAGAAAGTATTGATGTTAGTTAGAGAACAGTCATTGCTTTCCCATATATCACAGCATCGGGATTTTGATGACCCTCAGATAATTGAAAAAATTTATACAACTCTTGAAACTACCGACAATCTTAATATGTTATTGCTACATACCTTTGCTAATTTGAGTACGCTTAGCAAGAGTTCTTGGTCAGAGAGAAGTCATTTTCTCCTTAGGTCCTTATATTTTCGAGTGATGGATCGAATTATGTTGGGTAGGCAGGTAAGCGGATCTAGAGATACTGAAGTTTTAGAGATTCAACGGAGAGTATTAGAAAAAATGGATAGGGCCTTAGAGATTGATTCTGTTCTCAAACATTTTTCTTTGCTGCCGGCTAAGTATGCCCTATATACACCGGTAAATCGAATTATTTCTCATATTCAAATGTGTGAAAAGTTGAAAGATTATCCTCTAGTTACTGAATGGATCCCCAATCTAGATGGTGGCTATCTAGAATTAAATCTTGTTGGTCGTGATACTCAGGGTCTATTCTCTAAAATTTCTGGAACCTTAGCCTCAGTAGGGGCTAAGCTAATAAGTGCTCAACTTAACACCCGGAGAGATGGAATTGTCATTGACACCTTTCACATTGATCTTACCGAAGGGGAAGTTTTGATTCAAGAATCAGATCATAGGTATATTGAAAAAACTTTAATCAATACAGTCCTTGGGAGAGTTAATGTTCAAAATTTGGTCAAGAAAAGTAACTCTAATTTGATAGGAGATCAAAATTTTCCTAGATTGAACATGACTCCCCGAGTCCGAATTGACAATAACGTATCTGAAGACAGCACTGTTGTTGAAGTTGAGTCAGCAAATCAAATCGACTTAACTTATAGGATAGCGTTAATACTAGCTGATTTGGGACTTAACATTGTTTCGGCTAAATTGAATACAGAACAAGAGTATACCTTTGCTGTTTTCTATGTTCAGAATCATAGCCAAAAGAA
>CAYWYX010000031.1:0-1208 GCA_964462735.1 uncultured Acidobacteriota bacterium
ACTGAATGATCTTTTTGCCCTTCTCCCTGAGCACTGCATGCAGAAAAAAGCTCATGAATCAATCCAGTTGACGGTAAGGCCACCCCCAAAGATTTACCAGCAAGCAGAGCATTTTTAAGGTCCTTAATATGCAAGTCCATCTTGAAACCCGGCTTAAATTTACCGTCAATAAAAGCTGGAATTTTCATATCCAGTGTTCGACCTCCAGCCATTCCATCCTTAATGGCTTGATACACAAGTTGCATGTCTACACCTGCTTTTTTAGCTAAAACCATAGCCTCTGAAATAGATTGGAGTGCTCCAGCTACTATGATCTGGTTAGAAAGTTTTGTAAATCCACCTGCGCCAACCTCACCAACACGGACTACACTTTTACCCATTGCCTTTAAAACTGGTTTAATTCGTTTATAGACTGCACCATCTCCACCCACCATGATTGATAGCGTTCCTTCAACTGCACCCACTTCTCCCCCGCTAACCGGAGCGTCAAACAAAGAAACCCCTCGCTGACCCAATTCTTTAGAAATCTTCAAGGTAGTTATTGGAGAAATTGAACTCATATCTATGACAACACTATCCTCCCTAATACCTTCAATTACTCCGCTCTTACCAAGAATTACTGATTCCACTTCAGGAGAATCAGACACAATTGTAATAATGATGCTAGCATTGGCACTCACTTCCTTTGGAGAATCTTGCAAACTAGCACCCATAGACACTAGTTCCTCAGCCTTAGACTGAGTTCGGTTATATACAACTAGAGAGTACCCGGCTTTAATCAGATTTTTAGCCATGGGCTTTCCCATAATTCCTAGTCCGATAAATCCAATAGTTTCTGCCATAATAATCTCCTTTTACTTCTTATGCTTTCCAATCTAGCCTAATTTTTACAACAGGCTAACCAATCGATTAAATATATTTCAAGAACAGAGAATTCACCCTGAAGGATTTTGATTCAAGTCATTTATGAAATTTATCTTTTGTTATCGGCTTTATTCTGACCAAACAAGTTCGCACCAAGAACTCCACCAAGAGTGGTCAAAGTTCCGCAAATAAGTACTTTTATTATCAAACTAATAAGAATTACATTAAGATTGAGAGGATTTCCAAATAATTCCATCATTTGTTCGAGAGTTTGAAAATTATCTGGTGGCAGGTTTTCAATTTTTAAAATCATCTCACGAACCTCTTGCATGCCTTCCTGTATT
>CAYWYX010000031.1:1308-3874 GCA_964462735.1 uncultured Acidobacteriota bacterium
CCAGACATTAAAGCTGGTTTAGTTAAATTTGAACGAAGGATCTCAGATAACTTCAAGTCTAATGTTTCAACATCATCACCCCAGTTCTCAGTCTTTGGATCGTTTGAAGAATCTTTAGATAGACCATCAGAAGTAACAGGGTCATTTTCAGGAGAAAGATTCTTCTGAATTTTGAGTGGGTCAATTTCACGTACATCAGTAGAACAAATTGGACAATTTTTAACACTCTCATCTAGAATTTGCTGGCATTTTGGGCATTCTTTATGCATAGATCTGTACTTTAAACCTCACTGAGTTAAAAGGACCATTCGTCAAATAAGAAGGTAAAAACACTGGTTGGAATTTGCTTCAGCAGAATCAAAACTCACTATAAAAACTAATTTTATTTGACCAATTCATCAAAGAACCTAATTAGAACTGATCAGCCAAATTAATTAGACTAGACTGATTGATCGATATTTCTCCAGATTTTTCCATTTTGGACTTTGCACGGTCCAAAAACGCTTTAAAAATAACATCTTTTCTTTCTAGTAGTAGTCTGTCTACAATACCTTGTTTGGCTTTGACAAACTTATCCTGATCAACAGGAATCTTTTCTTTTAATTGCACCACAATCAGGTTCCTACCAATACTGATTGGGTCACTAATATCATTTTTTTCGGCAGAAAAGGTGAATTCATCAAGTGGGGTGCTTGTGCCTAGATCCTGCAGAGTACCATTTCTAGAAAAAGTTTCACTAAGTTTAGCTTTAAGACCAAAACGTCTAGCAACAAAGGAAAACTTTTGACCAGTGCGGACCCGTTTTATCAAGTCATTGGCCTTAGATTTAGCTATTTCCTCTGTCTTTTCATTAGTTATTGATTCCTTCACCTGATCTTCAACCTCTGAAAAGTCAGGAACAGAAGATGATTTGACTTCCAAGAGCTTAACCAAAAGGTACCCATTGGGAACCTCAACTGGGGCACTGATCTCTCCAATAGGCATCGAGAACACCTTAGTGGATAGATCCGGAGCACTGCCTATACCAGGAAAAGGATTTCCAGGAGAAATAAATGGTGTAACTTCAGAACGGATTTCCAATTCCTTTGCTATTTCTTCAAAAGATAAATTCTCCTTTGTACGCCGATATGCCTTATTAGCCAAATCCCTAGCATTGAATTCTGCTTTTTCACTACTCAATGAGGCACTAATAAACCCCTTCACTTCTTCAAAATCTTGAGTCCGAGCCACCTGTTTTTCAAGAACCTTGATAATATGAAACCCAAACTGGGTTGTGACGAGGTTACTCATCTCATCAACCTGGAGAGCAAATGCAACTTTTTCAAATTCTGGGACCATTCGATTCCTTCCAAAAAAACCTAAATCCCCTCCATTTGAAGCCGAGCCATCTTCAGAATATTTTTTGGCTAATTGCGCAAAATCTTTCCCTTTCTTAGCTGCATCAAGAACAGTCTGGGCTTTTCGCTTGATTTGATCAAATTCCGCACCAGATTTCTTAGTATTCTTAAATAGAATATGAGCTGCCCGCACCTGTTCCTGCAGTCGAAAATCGGCTTGGTTCTTTTTATAGTATGCTTTTAATTCGCTTTCTGAAGGCTGATACTGAGATTTCAAGATATTTTTGTCGGCTAACAAATAATGAACTTTGCGTCTTTCTGGCATTCGATATTTCTCTTTATTTTGGTCGTAATAATCCTTGGATTCTTTTTGTTTAATCTTGACAGACTTTGCAAAGGAACTTGGATCAAAACTCACGTAGCTGATCTTAGCTTTTTCATTTTTGTTTCGGTATTCTTCCAAAGCCTCCTCATCCGATACCCCCACATGGTCTGTAACTAAATGCCGTAATTTTTCCTGAACAATTTCAAAACGAACCCCTTCTTCAAATTCATCAACAGTCAGTCCATTTTGCCTTAATATCAATTTGTATCTATTCAATAGAAAATTTTCATCCTCTAAGAAGGCAGGTATTGTAAGTATTTTTTGCTGAATTTCATGAGAGGTAGCATCAATTCCCAATCTTTGGCCATGGTGAACAATAATTTCTCTACTAATCAGTTGATTTAAAATTTCTTCCTCTATTTTCATCATCTTTAAAAATTTGCGATCGTACGGAACTTGACTACTACGCAAAAATCTATGGATAGCATTTTTAAGCTCCTGAGATGAAATTTCAGCATCACCAACTCGAGCTAATGAAGAAACACTTACCCCCTGCCCCCATACTCCTCCAACACCCGGAATTAAATAAGCTACTAAACCAATCACAAGTACGGGAAGAAATACCCAAGCAAATAATCTTTTTTGTTTCCGCATTATTTCTAAGATCATGATTTCTTACACTTTCCTGACTAGTTTTACTACAGTTTTAATAGAAATAAAGAACCCCAAACTTTCATTTTATTTATTATACCAAAATAAGCCAAATTACAGTTTTCATTATACCATCTGTCTGTCCCTAACTTTTTGAGTATTTGTTAATACACCAAGCGTCTAAACCTATAATAGCAATAGATACCCTTCAAACATGAAGTATTTGTGGATTAATCACGACTTTGGTATGCTT
>CAYWYX010000031.1:3974-20662 GCA_964462735.1 uncultured Acidobacteriota bacterium
TATTTCATCTATTTTCAAGTGACTTAGCCATTGATATGGGTACTGCTAACTCATTAGTATTTTGCAAGGGTAAAGGGATAGTGGTAAATGAGCCATCAATTGTAGCCGTTAACCAGCTTACAGGTGATATTGAAGCAGTGGGGCATGCGGCTAAAAAGATGTTAGGGCGAACACCAGGTAATATTACAGCAATCCGGCCTCTTAAAGATGGTGTCATAGCTGATTTTAAAGTTACCGAAAAAATGCTGAATTTCTTTATCCACAAAGCTCATGGTCGAAAGTTGCTGGTGCATCCTAGAATTATCATTGGTGTGCCTTCAGGAATCACTCCAGTAGAAAAAAGAGCGGTTGTTGATTCTGCATTTCGAGCTAAGGCTAGTGAAGTTTATTTGGTGGAACAAGCTATGGTTGCAGCAATTGGGGCTGGTCTAGCTATTACTGAACCTTCTGGGAATATGGTAGTGGACATTGGTGGAGGTACCACCGACATTGCTGTGATCTCAATTTCTGGGATTGTTTATAGTCGTTCAGTTCGTCTAGCAGGACATGAAATGGACGAGGCAATTACTCAATACATCAAGCGAAAATATAATTTACTTATCGGTGAAAGAACTGCTGAACAGATTAAAATCGATGTAGGTTCTGCCTTTCCCCTTGACGAACCAGCAACAGTTGAAATTAAGGGACGCAACTTAATTGAAGGAATACCTAAAACTCTAGTAATAACCGATGAAGAGATTCGCGAAGCTTTATCAGAGTGCGTAGGTACGATCATTAATGCGATCCGGGTAGCACTAGAACGAACTCCTCCCGAACTCTCCGGGGATATTGTAGACAAGGGTATTGTTTTAACTGGTGGAGGATCGATGCTGAGAAATTTGGACAAGCGTATACGTGAAGAAACTGGCTTGCCCGTTACCCTAGCAAACGATCCTCTTTCCTCGGTAGTACTAGGAACCGGTAAAATGCTAAGCGATTTTAGCCTCCTAAGGAAAATCTCCATTCCTGAATAACGTTGGTTAAAAGCTAGAATCACTCCTGGTATAAGGGGAAGAGTAAGTCACCGAGTATAGTCTCCTCTTGAGATCCTCATGAGACATTTCTTTAAATCACGAAAAGAAATGGTTTTCTTGTTGATTGTATTAACTGGACATTTACTAGTAATTTCTAGTCAACTCCAAAACAATACTTCAACACCACTCTTACGCGCTTGGACTATGGAATTCATATTGCCATTTCTAAAAACAACCATAACTAGTACCCGTCTACTTAGTAATGCTTGGAAAAGTTACGTTCAAATTCGGTTTGACAAACAACAATTTGAAAATCTGAAGAAACAACAGGCGATTTACCGTCAAACTCTGATTAACTATGAAGAACAACTCCGAAAAATAAAAAGAATCAATTTACTTACTCAAATCCAAGTTACTCTAAAAAGCTCAAGTGTAAAGGCAAGTGTAATTGGTGGGGATGGTAGTTCAGGGTACCGTTCCCGAGTACTGGACAAAGGCTCTAACACAGGAATCAAGAAAAATTCTGCTGTTATTAATTTAGATGGAATAGTTGGAAGGATTCTTCATGTTTCATACAATAGTTCTGTCGTTCAACTAATCTCCGATCTAGATAGTGGAGTAGGAGTGCTACTCGAAAAAAGTCGTGCACAAGGTGTACTTAAAGGGATAGGAGAACAAATAGCATACGTTGATTATGTTTCTATTAACGAGAAAACAGTACCTGGAGAACGTGTTCTTACCTCGGGATTAGATCAAATCTACCCAAAGGGACTTTTAGTAGGAATTGTACTGTCAGCAAAAAAAGAAAGAGGTACTTTACAACAGATTGAAGTTTCTCTTTCTTCTCAAATGCAGAAATTAGAAGAAGTACTTATTTTAACGAAAGAATCGACAGGGTGATGCTGCTTTATGCCCAATCTTTTCTACTAATCTTCCTAGTTCTGGGAATGGTGACTCTGCAGCCTCTTGTATCCTACTATTTTCCCGAAGTGGGTATTCTCATTGATCTTCCTCTTCTTGCATTGCTGTATATTACATTAACTAAACAAAGTTTACTTTTAATCCTTATTCTAGGCAGCTTAGGTGGAGTACTGCAAGATAGTCAAAGTGTCAATCTTCTTGGGTTAAGTGGCTTTAGGAACATAGTTATCTGTAGTTTTGCATACCTAAGTGGAACTAAGATAGCTGTTGACCACGTATTAACTAGATTTAGTATTGTTTGGATTTCGTTCGTACTTGCAGACCTTGTTTCCTGGATACTGAGAGTTTTCTTCTTGAATCGCTATGAGATCTTTAACTTTACTCAAACTTTGACAGGAGCATCTCTTGGCACAGTTATAGGTATTTTTCTCTTTTTTGTGCTCGATAAAATACTCAAGATTGAAGATAGGTAAAATATGTCAATTAAGGATTTTTACGAAGACAAAACAGCTATCCAATCCCGCCTCCCTCTTCTTCAACTCATCATCGTTATTATTTTCTTTTTCTTATCAGCTGGACTCTGGAAGCTCCAGCTAATCCAAAGAGATTACTATTCTAAAATAGCTGAACGTAATCGGACTCGCTCCATTTCTTGGCCAGCTCCTCGCGGCAATATCTTAGATCGGAATGGACGTGTTTTAGTAGACAACAAACCCTCATTTACACTAACGGTCATGAGAGATCATCTGGCTACTGTTATTCCTTCCTTTGATTTACTTGAAAGAGGATTAAAATTAGAACCTAATTTTTTAAAATCTCAGATTGAGAAACAATCTGATAGACCTTATTACCTGCCAATAGTCCTCAAAGAAAACATTGAAATTGAGGATATATCCTTTGTAGAGTCTCACCGTTCAGAGTTACCCTCACTTGAAATCATTCCTCATCCAACAAGGCGCTACTATGAGAATCAAGTTGCTGCCCATCTTCTTGGATATGTAAGTGAAATATCTAAAAAACAACTAAACTCAGAAGAATTCAAGGAATATGTCAAAGCTGGCGATATGATTGGCAAAAAAGGCGTTGAACGAGTTTACAATCGAATACTTACTGGTATAGATGGACAAAAGAAAGTGCTGGTTGACAGTCGAGGCCGTGAGATCAAAGTACTAGAAATTATTGAGCCAGAACCTGGAACTAACCTACGGTTAACCATTGACATTGACATCCAAAGGGCTGCTGAAAAAGCCTTCGGTAACATGGCAGGAGCTGCTGTAGCATTAGATCCTCAAACAGGTGAAGTGCTATGTCTAGTTAGTAGACCAGCTTTTGATCCAACTATTTTCTCCGCCAGAATAAGCAGGAAAGAGTGGACTGATTTACTGTTAGATCCAAGAAAACCATTACATAATCGAGCTACCCAAAGTGGATTTTCACCTGGCTCAGTCTTCAAAATATTTATGGCTGTTGCTGGCTTGCAAGAAGGAATTCTAACATCTAACTCCATTGAAGTTTGTAAAGGAAGTACGGTCTTGTACGGTCAACGTTTTAACTGCTGGAAAAAAGAAGGTCATGGAAA
This sequence comes from uncultured Acidobacteriota bacterium, assembly GCA_964462735.1. Classification (GTDB taxonomy): domain Bacteria; phylum Acidobacteriota; class Terriglobia; order Versatilivoradales; family Versatilivoraceae; genus JAKUNG01. Next base: position 7,488 of record CAYWYX010000031.1, read on the forward strand.
AATCAACTTGCATCGAGCTATCGTTAATTCTTGCAATGTCTTTTTCTATCATCTGGGTAGACGTCTTGGAATTGAAAAAATTGCTCACTACTCTAAGGCCATGGGTCTTGGAAAAAGAACTGGTATTGATCTGCTTGATGAAGAAGAAGGCTTAGTTCCTTCTCCTGCCTGGAAAAAAAGAACCCATGCAAGCAACTGGTATCCAGGGGAAACAATTTCTGTTTCAATTGGCCAAGGTTACCTTTCTGCTACTCCTATGCAACTTGCACGATCTTTTGGTGGATTAGCCTTAAAGGGTCCTACCCCTGTTCCTCATGTTGTGCTAGCCTCAGAACTACCTAAGATTGGTAGATCTTTACCTGCACCTCTTAAGCAATCTCCACCTTTCAACCCGAAATTTGTCAAAATTATTAGTCGAGGCCTTTGGGGAGTCGTCAATGAATATGGAACAGGTAGACGAGCTGCAGTTAAAGGGTTTGATGTATGTGGAAAAACAGGAACTGTACAGGTTGTTAGTAGGGAAACACAATTAAGAAATGAATCTGACAAAAAATTTGAAGATAATGCCTGGTTTGTTGGGTTTGCTCCTAGGGATTCCCCCGAAATAACAGCTGCAGTTTTTGTAGAACAAGGGGGACATGGCGGCACTTCTGCTGCTCCAATCATTCGTGAAATGTTTCAAGTCTATTTTGACAAATATAAAACTCTTCATTCTGAAAACTAATTACTATCAGTTTGAAATACTTTGTTTTTTCAACAAGATTAGCTTTAAAAAAAGAAAATGTTAAAACAAATAAATCTGAACATAAAAGATTTTGACTGGCTTATATTTTTTTTAAGTTTAATCATTTCTCTGATTGGCATCATGGAAATTTATAGTGCAACTCAGCATCAACATTCTGAAAATTTTCATATTAAGCAACTATGCTTTCTAGGTTTGGGTTTAGTCGTGATGTTTATTATTGCTAATGTGGATTATCACACCTTCACAGAAAATGCCCCATACATTTATTTGGGAACCATTCTCGCTCTTATCCTAGTTCTAATAATCGCTCCCACTGTGTCTGGAACTAAAGGATGGATTCCAATTGGGACTTTTAAAATCCAGCCATCAGAATTTGCTAAAGTGGCAGTTATTTTGGCTTTGTCTCGTTTTCTTTGTGAAATCCGTGAAAAATTTCTTACCTTTGTTCACATTGTAAAAGCTTCCTTAATAGTGAGCCTACCTATGGGATTAGTTTTGGTACAACCAGACCTTGGATCAGCAATGACATTTATTCCCCCACTCATAGTTGGACTCTTTCTAGGAGGACTCCGATTTAGGTGGATAATCTGTGGCATACTATTGTCATCCTTGATTACTACGACCGGATGGTATAATCTCAAGGAGTATCAGAAGGAACGGATTTACACGTTTCTTGAACCAGAGAATGATCCACAAGGGTGGGGTTATCATTCTATTCAGTCTCGCATCGCCGTTGGATCTGGAGGAGTTTTTGGGAAAGGAGTAACTCAAGGAAGTCAAACCACCTTGGGGTTTCTTCCTGAACCCCACACTGATTTTATATTTTCGGTGACTGGGGAAGAATTAGGTTTTATAGGGTCAATTACAATTCTTGGACTCTATTTCCTAACAATCATGCGAGCAATACACGTTGCACAGACAGCGCGTGATAAATTGGGTATATATCTTACCGTAGGATGTGTAAGTGTTATGTTGTTTCATATTTTTGTAAATGTGGGCATGGTATTGGGACTAATGCCTATTACAGGTATTCCCCTACCACTTATGAGTTATGGAGGATCCTCTATGCTTTCCACATTTATACTTTTAGGTCTGATTATCAATGTCAGAATGAATCGATTCGTAAATTAAAGAAAATACGTATTTGCTATTTGAAAAATCAATAAGTTGTGCAACTCAAAGATCTCTTCAGTTAACAAGCAGTGCAGTGTACTAGTTTCTAATGAGGATTCTGTTGCCAACAATTTTATTAAGATTATAAAGAAACACAAAAGGGCTTGAACGGTACTCTTCCTAGTTAAGGATACAGTATAGGGACTTATTAGGAAGATTAGATATATTTACGGTAAACGGAGAAAATTTGTGATTGGATTGACAGAAGTTTCGATTTTGATAGTAAAAAAATTACTACAACCATACATTTATTCAATCCTTTTAAAGCCACCTTTTACCTCACCGAACAGCTCCTCTGTGTTCCATCAGGGAGGAGTATCAGATGCCGAAGGAACTAATTGTTTCTGTAGCACCACAAGAAACCAAAGCTGCCATTTTGGAGAATGGCGAAGTTGTTGAACTCCATATTGAACGTGAACGTGATAAAGGAATTGTAGGGAGAATCTGTAAAGGCCGGGTAACTAAAGTATTACCGGGCATGCAGTCAGCATTTGTAGATATTGGTCTAGACAGGGATGCTTTCCTTTACGTTTCAGATTTTTTTGAAGGTACGGAAGAATACGACAAGATTGTCAATTCAGCTGAAGAAGAAACCACCAAACCACCGATCGCCTCTCGTAAGACAACACAAGATGCCCCTGTATCTGAACCTGAAGCACCACCCAGATCCCAGGAACAGAAAAGTCGTGTTCGCCGATTGAAACGACCTCGATTTCGTGGAAGACGGGGCCCAGATCAATCGAATCAGTCCTCCAGGTTAAGTCCTACTAGCAGGTTAAGTCCTACTAGCAGGTTAAGTCCTACTAGTTTGAATACTTCATCTGATATCCCAAAGACTACTCCTTTAAAAGATAAAAGTGTCTCTGTCCTTCCAGGAGAGTCATTAGCTAAATATCAAACAATCCCAGAAAAGTCGGTTTCTTATGGCTCTAATTTTCCAGAAAAAACTGAAGAGACATCGTTCAAAAAAAATAATGAATCAGCTAATAAGGACCTGAAAGAAAGCCTGTCGGATTCAAATGATGTGCCTACCTCATTGGAAAAAAATGTTCTGGCTAATGAACCAGCTGCTAGTGAGGGAAAAACTGTTCCGAATTCCTTGTCGGATTCGAACGATGTGCCTACTCCCTCTGAAGAAAATGTTTTGACTGATCAACCAGCTGCTAGTGAGGGAAAAACTGTTCCGAATTCCTTGCCGGATTCGAATGATGCGCTTACCTCATCGGAGGAGAATGTTCTCGTTGACCAATCAACTCTACCTTCCTCCAAAACAGAAACTGTAGACAAAAAGCTTCTCCCAAAAACAGACACACAAAGTTCAAGTTTGTCTGAATCAAAACATCAAGATGATTCCTCTATCCAAAAATCAGAGGTTGAATCTTCAAAAGAACAAGGGGGATCACCAAAAACACCTTCTGGATCATCTAACAAATATAAAAGTTCCAGAATCCAACACAGGAGTAGGCCTAGTATTGCTAAGTTTTTTCGTCGATCTTTTGGTCGCAAACGTCAAAACAATAATGACGATTCTAAAAACCAAAAGGCAAATTCTTCTGTACCAATGATTTCTGACATCTTAAAGGAGGGAGAAGAGATTCTCGTCCAAATCTCTAAAGAACCCTTAGGTACTAAGGGTGCTCGTATTACCTCCCACATTGCATTACCAGGACGTTATCTAGTGTACATGCCAACCACAAGACACATTGGAGTCTCACGAAAAATTGGATCAGAGGAGGAACGACAGCGGCTCAAACGAATCATTCTAGAAAATCAAGAAAACTCTTCTGGAGGATTTATCGTTAGAACTGCAGGGGACAGTGCAAGCGAAGATGAAATCAAGTCAGATATTAAATTTCTTAAAGCCCTTTGGAAAGAAATAAAAAAACAATCAGATAATGAATCTGCCCCAGCAATGATTCATCGTGATTTAAATCTAGTACAAAGAATCCTTCGTGATCAATTAACAAAAGATTTCACTAATATCTTTGTAGATAGTGAATCGGAATATGTCTCAATTGTAGAATTAATTAATCAATTTCAACCTTCTTTGGTCAAGCGGGTTAAACTTCACACAAAAAATACTCCCATTTTTGAGGAATTTGGAATCCAAACTGAAATTGATAGGGCCATTCGCTCCAAAGTATGGCTGAAATCTGGAGGATATATTGTAATCGATCAGGCAGAAGCGTTGGTTGCAATAGATGTTAATACCGGCAAATATGTAGGAAAATCAAATAAGTTAGAAGATACCATTGTTAAAACCAATATAGAGGCTGCAAGAGAAATTGCTCGTCAGTTACAGTTAAGGGATTTGGGAGGCATTATCGTCTGTGATTTTATCGATATGGAGGATCGAAGAAATCGTTATAAGGTAACGCGAACACTAGAAGAGGCTTTAAAACGAGACAGGTCTCCTTCTAAGGTTCTTCAATTTAATGAGTTTGGCCTAGTAGCTATTACCAGAAAGCGAGTTAAACAATCCCTTCTTAAGATACTTTGTGAACCTTGTCCTGAGTGTTCTGGATCTGGGATGGTTAAATCTGCCCAGACTATCTGCTATGAAATCCAAAGCGAAACTAGAAAAATGGCCACGACCATTGAAGGAAAAGAAATCAACTTGAGAGTTAATCCCGAAGTTGCAAAAGCTTTGAAATCAGAAGAATCTTCAGTCATTTTAGAACTCGAGTCGAGCTTAGGTAAAGAAATTGTTGTAAAAAGTGATGCTGGACTCTCTCAAGAACATTTTGATATCTTTTAAGTCTATCGAACATTGTTATTTGACTAAGACTATAGATAATTTTCTTTATTTAAGAAAGTTCTTCTAGCAATTCAATGAGGTATTAGCCAATAAAGCAGCAGTCAATTAAAAAGAAATCTTAAATTTTAGAAGGAAATCCTATTGTAATTCTTTGAAGAGCAAAGGAGCGTAGCCTTCTCTGAAGGAAGGGTAACGAAATGAATAACCTGAATTGACTATTAGTGTATTTCGACAACGCTTATTACTCTGCTGCATAATTTGACTAGTTGTCTTTAACTTTGAAGGTAAATCAGCGCCAAGTTGCCCAGCAATCCAATCGAGCAGTTGGTTTTTATCTACAGGTTCATTATCAACAACAAGATAAAGCGCTTGTGGATTGTTTAGGCTCAACAAATGAACTAGCACTCCTACGCAGTCGTCTCTGTGAACATGGTTGAGATAACGAGAAGGACCCTCTATTTTTTGTATCTCACTAGTTCGCACATGGTCAATCAGACGATGTCGGCCAGGACCATAAATCCCCCCAAGTCGTACAACGATAGCTTCTGTAACATTAGACAGCAGAAAATTCTCACCTTTCCTTAGACAACGACCAGAAAAATGATTAGGCGCAACAGTCGAATTTTCATCAACCCATTCACCACAAGATTGATGGTAGACAGCAGTACTAGAGGTAAAAATCCAGCGACGAACTGCTGGATTTTGATTCTCCAGTGCCCTGACAAGATTAACCAGACCTTGAACATACGCAGCGTGATATGCCTCCTCATTACGATGATCAGCCCCCACCATGTAATAAACTACATCAATCGGCCAAGGCAAATTAACTAAGGTTTCAGGCAAAGTGAGATCAGCCCTAATCTGCAAAAAATTGCTGGGTAGTTTTTCTGACTTGCGCCTTAAACCACAAACTTCGTGGCCTTCTTGAATTAAATGTAAGCCAAGAGCTTGACCTAGATAACCACAACCAGCAATAAGAACGCGTGTCATTTATTATGAAGTAATACTATTCCAGCTTAATGGATAAAAGATTTTACTAAAGTTAACACGATGCCAGAAATCCGACCAACAAAAATGCATCTATTTTTTCATTATTTACTATATCAAGACTGATCGTTTCTTTTAGAACTTAGGATTTGTACCTTATAGAAACTTTTCAATGATTTCTACAGTTAGCTATCATAGATAGATCTAACCTCACTAAAATAGTCAAAAAGGAAATAAGTTGCGTATTTTGACCTATTTGATTATTCTTTTACTGCTAATTATAAATTCTTTTCTATTCCTCAATTCTTGGATCTTGGAGTTGTACCTATGCCAAAAGATTTGTCACCCGAGATTGGTCGAAAAACCCTACTGGCATCCGCACCATTAACACTGACAGGAGGGAATTTTCAGGCTTCTCAGTCTCGAAGAAGACCTCGGATTGCTGCTGTAGTCAGCGAGTATAGAAGATATTCTCATGCCCAGCATATCTTGGATCGATTCCTTTGGGGTTATGGTTGGGGAAACCAACATCATCATCCAGCTATGGATCTGGTTTCTGTTTATGTTGACCAAACTCCAAAAAATACTCTTATCCATGATCGGCTTCGACGTTTCCCTTCAATGAAGAAATACCCGACTATTGCTGAAGCTCTGACGCTTGGTGGAAATAAACTAGCTGTCGATGGGGTCATTTTGATCGCTGAGCACGGTAATTATCCAAGAAATAAAAAAGGACAAACTCTTTACCCTAGGTATGAATTTTTCATGGAAATTGCCAAAGTCTTTCAAGAAAGTAAACGAACTGTGCCGGTATTTAACGACAAACACCTTTCCTGGAAATGGGAATGGGCTAAAGAAATGTATGATACATCAAAGGAAATGGGTTTTCCCTTTATGGCTGGCTCCTCCGTTGTTGTAGCTAACCGACTTCCCTCCATTGACATGCCAATGGGAGTAGAAATTGAAGAAGTACTTGGTCTAGCCGTTGGAGGCATTGATGGCTATGACATTCATGCATTGGAAGCGGTCCAGTGTATGGTCGAACGCCGACGAGGAGGCGAAACTGGAGTTGCCAATATCCATGCCCTGCGTGGACCATCTGTTTTCGAAGCAATGAAATCTGGTTCTTGGGATAAAGGGGGATGGAGTAATGAGCTTTTCCAGGCCTGTCTCTGCAGAAGCCATACCTTGGCACCTAGTCGCGAAGGGTTTAATCATATTCTCCCTAAGTTCGATGACATTATTAAACTTATAAATGATAATGATAATGAACCTGTAGCCTATCGATATGAATTTTTGGACGGTCTAAAAGCTACCATTCTACTCATGGAAGGATTGGTAGGAGATTTTACTTTTGCAGCTCGTCTTAAAGGAGAAAAACAGGTACTGTCAACTCAATTTTTCTTACCACCCAGAGAAGTTTGCAACTTCTTTAACCCTCAAAATAATGCTGTTGAACAAATGTTTTTGACTGGAAAACCTACTTACCCAGTGGAACGAACCCTACTAACTACAGGCTTGACAGCTGCTGGGGTTGAATCTATTTGGCAAGGACAGAAAAAGATGGATACCCCCCACCTTAAAATTAATTACCAACCCACCACTGAGTCAACATTTAGGAGGAGTTAATGCTAAACCGAAGAACTTTTCTAGAAATGATGGTTGTCACAGGCATTGCTGCTCAGCTGGCTTGTTCTGATAAAAACGATTCTAAAAAACGAAAGAAAATTGCCATTATAGCTTCAATCTGGAGATACCAGTCTCATGCCCAGCATATAGGAGATCGTTTTCTGGTTGGATATCCAAGTCAAGGCAAATGGCACCTTCCAAATATGGATGTAGTTTCCCTATATGTAGATCAGAAACCTGAAGGTGATCAAAGTGAGGCCCGTTCCAAAGAATTTGGCTTTCAAGTTTATCCCACAGTTCAAGAAGCTTTGCGCTGTGGAACAAATCAAATAGTGGTTGATGCCGTCTTATTGATCATTGAACATGGAGACTATCCTCGTAACAACAAAGGACAAGTTCTCTATCCACGCTATGAACTTTTCCAAAAAGTTGTTGAGGTTTTTGAACAGGATGGTCGTTCCGTTCCAGTTTTCAACGACAAACACTTGTCATATGAAACATCAAAGGCAAAGAAGATGGTCAAAGCCTCCAAACAACTTCAATTCCCTATGCTAGCTGGATCATCACTGCCAGTCACTTGGAGAATACCCTCTATTGAATTGCCATTGGACAGTGTTATTGATGAAGCACTAATGGTCGGAGTTGGATCTTCAGATGCCAGTGATTACCATGCCCTAGAAGCTCTGCAATGCATGGTGGAAAGACGTAAAGGAGGAGAATCTGGTATTAAATCGGTACAATTAATTCAGGGTGATGCCGTCTGGAGAGCCGGCAAAGAAGGTCGGTGGTCTAAAAAATTACTTGAAGCTGCTCTGTCACGTTCAAACAAACTTCTAGGGGATACCTTAATTGATGCTAGACCCCAAGATTTAGCTAATAACGGACAGTTGCCAATACTCGTCAAGGAACCAGCAGCTTATTTTATTGAACACATAGATGGATTAAAATCTACTCTCCTTATGTTAAATGGTGCTGTTCAGGACTATACATTTGCGGCTCGCGTGCAAGGGATGGCAGAAACTCAATCCACACTATTTCAACTTCCTCCCAGGCCCAATGTGGCTTACTCTGCTTGCTTAGTGGAAAAAATAGAAGAAATGATTGAAACTGGAAAAGCTCCGTACCCTGTTGAGAGGACACTCATTGTAAGTGGCATTTTAGACCACTGTCTGGAATCAAAAATCAGAAAAAACAAAAAGCTTGAAACTCCTGAACTAAAAATTAGCTATCAACCCCCCAAAGAATCCCATTTCTGCAGAATGTAGATATCTACGGTTCACTAGTTAGTACTTTTTAGGGACTCCAAGCTTGGAAATTTAGGAACAAGTTGTCATGGAACATACCCGGCGGACCTTTTTAGGAACAAGTGCCTTAGGAGTAGCAACCATTAGTAAAACACTAACTAATCCTACCAACAGCCTTGGGCCTGATCCACTCACCTCTTTGACATCCAAAAAATCTTCTACTCCACCTACTTACAAAATAATTTACAACTGGGACGGGGCACCCCATGATTACTCAGAATTTCCACAATCTCTGGATCAGTTCTTGGAGAAGACCTATGCACCAATAAAAGACACTCAAGTTGGTGCCCATTTTTGGTGTATGGGAGAACACGAGGCCAAGTGGCCATCAAAAACCATGGAATGGGTAGGACACTCGCAAGGTCGAGCATATAACTCAGTTCGATCCATGAGACATAACGAGGGCGTCTACACAATGTTTAAGCGTGGTGAAAACCCTTATCAAGCTCTGGTTGAACGGGGACACCAACTGGGACTTGATGTTTATGCCTCAATCCGAATGAATGATAATCACTTTAATGGATTGCAGCCTGAAAACATGCAGGAATCCCAAATGGAAGGGTTAACAAAGTTGCGAAAGGACCATCCTGAATGGTGTCTCGGTCGACATCAGGCTCCAACATGGTTTGCCGCTTCTTGGAATTTTTCTGTTCCACAAATAAGGGAGCATCGACTTCAACATGTATCTGAAGTTGCTGAATTAGCTGAATGGGATGGTATTGAATTAGATTGGCAGCGCCATGCTTTTCACTTGCCAATTAACGATGCATATCGTCTGCGATACACATTAACAGATATGCAACGAGCCTTAAGAAAATTAACCAAAACCATCAGCCAAAAAAGAGGAAAACCTCTGTACCTTGCAGTTCGAGTAGCGACCACAATAGAGTCTTGTAATAAAATTGGCTATGACCTAAAAACTTGGATCAAAGAAGGACTTTGTGACCTGATCATCTCCGGAGGAGGTGCTGGAACAGATTATGGAATTGAAGTAGAAGCTTTCCAAAATTTGCTCAAGGGATCAGGCATTCACTTTTATGCAGGATTTGATTCAGGATTTTGGGGTTCTCACCAAGGTCTCGACACTCCTAAGGAATGGGACCATGCCATGGTCAGAGGTGCCGCTAAAGCATACTGGGAAAGAGGAGCTGATGGTATGTACGTTTTTAATTGGCACGCTAACGAAAAAACACGTCGTCCTTTGCTTACAACCATTGGCACAAAAAAAACATTAAATCAGACTAATAAAGTTTATGCAGCGCTTCACCGACGCATTGGGGGTTGGCCTTTTAGTGAAGCCGCAGAAAAAGCCTGGGCTGGAGCAGATCTTCATGACCGAATCTATGGAGAAACTCCCGTAGAACTCTACCCTACTCTAACTGAAGAAGGACCCTCTTTTAATATAGGTGTTTATGACAATGTCCGAAAAGAATCTCAGTTAGGTAATTTAGATAAAGTCGAGCTGCAAATAGAATTCAAGAGCTATTCATCTAAAGATCGTGTTGAGGTACAGTTAGATCGAAAAATTTTAGGAAAACCTACAGTCCATAACGTGGCTAAGAATAACCCAGATAATCCATCAGATGTTTCAGAAAACAGCTGGTTGGTTTGGTCATTGGATACTGATCAAATAAATTGGGGACTCCACCAGATTCAGATTAGGCTTTTGCAACGTGATCTTCGAATTAAAGAAGTGCTTACTGTTAACCATGTTGAGATTCACCTAAAATACAAATAACATAAATTGGATTGAACAAGTTCAAACAAAATTAAAAATCTGCCAAATTAGACATCAAGAAAAGGTTTTTATTTAACATATTGTAATCTTTAATTTCACTGAAATAAGGAGTTTTCACTATGAAGTTAGCAAATCGAGGCTTAAAATCATTTGCTTTACTAGTAAGCGGAGCTGCACTCTTTGTTTTTACTAGTTGTTCCACTCAACCCCCGTGGAAAGGTCTAAATGAAAAAGTCATAAACGAGCATAATATTCAAGGACGTGAACGTCAAATTCCTCACACAGAGGTTATTCCTAGTCTGGACCCCGGCAAAGTCTATGCTTCCAAAGAATTACCATCAATTAAGATTGCTGAGGGTGTCAAAGCTACAGTATCCTGGGGAGAGGGTGCATTATTAGAGCTTCTTGAAATGGAAACTGGCAGCACTTATCCAGAGCAATCACTAAATGAAGAACTCATCACAGTAGTCCAAGAAGGTTCAGCAACCTGTGTTGTTGGAGAAGAAACTTTTGAACTAAAAAAGGATAATATCCTTTACCTGACGCCAGGTAGCAAGCGTTCTATTAAAGCAGGGGAAAAGGGATTTAAGGCTCTTGAAATATTTTCTCCTGTAAGGCTTGATCATCTTAGTCTAGCGGGGAAAAAACAGTCGGGAAATGCCAGAATATCTTTCCCTGATCAAGGCGTGACCCCATCTATTAAAGCTAATAAAATTTACAATTTGAATGAGGTCCAGTGGACTGCCCTAACGCCACCAGACAAGGAACAAACTTATAAGCGAAGCGCTGCCCTTTCCCGACTAATCTGGGGTAAGAATGCAATGCTAAGTTTTGTTCGCATGGACCCTAAATCCAATTTCCCACTTCATATTCATCCTGAAGATCAATTAATGATTACATTACGGGGATCTTTAGATGCTGGAATTATGGATGGTAGATTTCCACTTAATGGTAAAGAACAACACATTAATTTATATCCTAGTAATATGGTTCACTCTGGCCATATGGGAGAATATGGGGCTGATGCTTTAGATGTCTTCTGGCCGGTTAGACCTGACTATATTTCATACACCAAGAAACAAACTAATCTATATCACCAAGTTGTTGATCCGGCCATCAAACCTATTAAACTAGCAGAAGGTTTCACTTTCACCGAGGGTCCAACATGGTTAAAGGGAAATCTTTATTTTTCAGATATGCACTTTAGGGCTGATTGGTCCAGTGATGTGAGAAAAAGTCGTACTATCCGCATGGCTCCTGATGGTAAATGGAAAGCTATCCGCAAGGGAATGCAGACTAATGGCACCATAGCCTCAAAGCGAGGTAATCTTTTGGTTTGTGACATGTTTGGTCACCGCGTGGTTGAAATGAGCCCAAGAACTGGCCGAATTCTCAGAACAGTATTGTCAAAAGTGGACGGTACCAGAATTGATGGACCAAATGATCTGGTTATGGATCTCAAAGGTGGTATCTATGTTACCGACCCTCAGTTCATCCAAGACAAAAAGAAAATGCCCGGAACTCAAGTTTATTACGTAGATTCCCGCAGAAAAAGTAAAGTTGTTATACCAGCAGGTGAGTATGCAATGCCTAATGGAGTGGAAATTTCTCCAGACGGGAAAACATTGTATGTCAATAATACCTGGAAACAACCAGGAGGAAATTTTGTCTATGCTTACGATATCAAAGAGGACGGGTCTCTTACGAATAAACGTAAGTTTGCCATGTTGAACTTAACATCTGAGGTACTGAATGCCAAGGAACCGACAGATCGGGTTAATTCACAGGCTGACGGTATGGCCGTTGACATGGATGGACGTCTTTACGTGGCTACCCTTTCCGGCGCTCAGATTTTTGATGCCACCGGAGTGTATGTTGGAACAATTTGGTGTGAACAATTTCCTGTAAGTCTCACCTTCGGAGGCAACAATAATGATGTCCTCTATATGGTAGGGCAATCGTCAGTTTGGTCCATTCAAACTAAAGTTAAGGGTTTTAGAGTTCCAGAAGGGATGAATTAGTTTTGCAATCATCCCTTACCTTATGGTGAGTTCTGAAACTTGAAGTTATTTATTGTGTGAGCAGTTCCCATCTCTGATAAAGGTTCCATACAGTCTTTTGAGATGGGAACTAAGCTATTCCAGATCTTTTAAAGAAAACTACAGAAACGAACTTCCCGTTCATAGTTCAAAAGGCTCCGCTGTTTTAGTCCCTTTCAAAAACTTGATCAAAGGAATCTTATTAAATGACAAATAAAATTAAGCATCTTCTCAAAGAAAATAAACCTGTATTTTCCTGTACCATCCGAACTCCCCATCCTAACCTCGCTGAAATTGCAGGTTTAGCTGGCTATGAATGCATTATGCTTGACGGAGAGCATGGCACAGTAAGTAGTGATACTTTAGATGCTATGATTCTAGCTGTAAAAGCGACTGGAGCAACGTCTATTTTTCGAGCACCTGGAGTTGATCGAACACTAGTTAAACAGGCTTTGGATCACGGAGCTGGAGGGATTCTTTTCCCCCACATTCGTACGGTCGAGGATGCTAAAACAGCAGTTTCTCTTTGTAAGTATCCTCCGCAAGGCAACCGCGGAGCTGGGCCTGGAAGACCCATTCAATATGGTATGGGCGATGCACGGGCTTATCTTAATGAAGCTAATGAACAGGTAATTGTAGCCCTGATGCTAGAGGAACCAGAGGCAGTTGAAAACTTAGAAGCTATCGCTGAAATTCCTGGTATTGACATCTTTAACATGGGTCCTTGGGACCTTTCCACAGCCTACGGTCATCCTATTGAAGAAAAACACCCTTTAGTCATGAAGGCCTTTGAAAAAGCTTT
>CAYWYX010000031.1:20762-26790 GCA_964462735.1 uncultured Acidobacteriota bacterium
CTGAGGGTATTTGTTAAACGTGTATTCACACACTACCTATTCATAGGTATCTGTAGCATGATAATGGCTTCCTTGACTGAAGCGTCAATTAGCGCTGCCTTACTGAAGGAACGGCCTGTCACTTGTTCTATTGTCTCATCTGAAAAAGCTCCTGCCTTAGAAAAGTTTGCTGTTAATGAGCTTCGTCATTATCTGGGGGAACTCTACTCTGTCCAAGCAAAACTAACTGAGCACTTCCATTCAGAAGCAACTTTAAACATTGTTGTCGGCAGTCCCACAACCAATCCAGCTTTTAGTGATATTAAATCCAAATTTTCCTGGCCTAGCCTTACCGAACAAGGCATTGTTCTTCAAGTTATTAAAGTAGAGAATAAATCGGTACTCATAATCGGTGGTGGAAGTGCAGCAGCAACTTTGTGGGCAGTCTATGACTTTGTAAAACGCTCTGGTGTAAGATTTTTGTTGGAAAAGGATATTTTTCCAGAAACTCCTTCTAAGTTCCCCCCTGACAATTTAAAAGTTGTCGAGGAACCCCGTTTTCAATTTCGTTCTTATCGTGCCATCAATAACCTAGCTACCTCACTGATTTTTTATGGGATGAAAGACTATCGACATTTAATCGACCAATTAGCCAAAATGAAGTTCAATGTTCTTTACGTTCAAATTTACCCTCACCAACCTTTCGTTCACTATCAAATGAGAGAACAACCCAAAGAAACTGGAGTATTGCACTATGGTTGGAAGGTTCCAATTCATAAAGAAACTATTGGAAGACATCTTTTTCATGGAAGTACCGAATTATTAAATCCTGAACTTGCTTCAGCCCAAAGCTACCAAGAGAGGGTAAGAGCTGCCCAGAAACTGTTGCATGAGCTTTTTGCTTATGCTAAACGACGAGGAATGCAAACTGGTTTGCATTTTAGAATTAATCAGTTCACTAATGAATTTAACTGGAAACTTCCTCAATGGTCGGATCGAAAATATATCCCCGAAGAAAAAATAAAAGGATCCCGTAATGCAAGACTAGGAATTTCGGAGTATGCTGTTGACCAAACAGCCTTCCCTTACATGACTCCAGATAACCCAGCGGTGGTGGAGCTTAATAAAACCATTATTGAAGCCCACGTCAATACCTACCCAGAAGCTGATTTTTATGGACTCACTCAACCTGAACTACCAGGGGGGGGTGAAAAATATCAGGAAATTTGGTCTCGTCTTGACAAAAAATACCAACTTGAACCAGAGTTTAATTTAGAACAAATGTTAAATTCTGCCAGAACCAATACTCTGGATGTTGGCGTTAGAAAGGGTAATAGACCGATCGAAGAACTTAAAGGAGCTCTGGCCAACGCCGATACTCTCGACAAACTTTTAAACGAGGATCAAATTCTCCAAAAAACAGGTAATCCAAATGCAACTGTTGTAATTAGCCCCTTCAGTGATGAATTTTATCCAGTAATTCCTAAGATCTTTACTGATCAAGTCATGATGATGGTCCCAATGGATTATCTTACTTCACTTGCTGCAGAACGAACCGAAATACTTTCTTTTGCTGCTAATACAACAATGAAAGTGGCTACTCTTGCAACCTTGGCTGATGACAATATTGGAATCCTTCCTCAACTTCCGCTACAACCACTTCATCGCATTTTTCAGGCCATGGACAAGTACAAAGTCTTTGGTTTTTTTGGAAGACAGTTTCTAGTCACTAAACTTGAAGCAGGCACAGCTTATTTAGCTGAAGCTTCTTGGTCAGCAGCTACCACTCCAGAGTCTGTTTATCGAGACCAGGTTAAGCAAGTATGCGGTGAGGCTGCTATCTCTGACATGCTTGCTGTTTATCAACTTTTGGAAAAGGCTACCCTTGTAGGAGATAAGGTCGCCATGGGTTTTCTATTTCCAGTTACAAACATGATGCGAAAACATTGGCACAGCGACTCAGGTCCAGTAGCTGGTTGGGATGAATTACGATCCTACTATCTAAATGCCATTCCAATAGTTGAATCTGCTCTAAACAAAAGCCGCCCTGAAGGAAAATCTTATGTTCAACAACTCCTTGGTCAATTAAAATTTGGGACAAACTATATTGCGGCTGTACAGGAAGTCCGACGTGCCCGACTCAGTTATGAAAATTCTAAGCAAGCTAAAATCAATAAGAAGGCCCGTGAATTTGAAAAAAATATAGAAGATACTAAGCAACGATTAGAAACTGCCTTGAAACTATTAAAATTGTCCATCGAAGATTGGGCAGCAGTAGTGCGAGATCCTTCCGATTTAGGGGCGCTTGGTGTGCTTAACCATTTTTGTTATGACTACCTTAAAGCAGTAGCTTTAGACATCACTCTGGAATCTGGACATTGGAGTATTCGATTTTGAAAAAAGGAGATAGGAATTTTGCAAACAATTCGAGTAGCAGGTGTCCAAATGAACGGTTATCTTGGACAGGTCGATCAAAATCTGAATGAAGTTGAAAATTGGGTAAAAAAGGCTGCTAATCAAGGTGTTGAGTTAGCTCTCTTTCCTGAGTTGGCTATTCATGGCCATTGGATGGCTGAGGAATGTTGGTCAGTAGCTGAACAGGTACCAGGAGGACCAACATGCGTTCGGCTAGAAAAAATAGCTCGAGATTACAACATTGTCGTTTCGGTTGGGTTGTCGGAGAAAGAAAACGACTTGATTTTCAACTGTCAAGTTTTGGTTGGTCCAAAAGGTTACATAGGAAAATCTCGCAAGATACATATGTCTGAAGATGAAGGCCTTCTGTATGTGGGTGGTAATGCTATGCCAGTTTATGATATTGGAAAGTGCAAAGTAGGTACTATCATTTGTTACGATGCCCTTTATCCAGAGGTGGGTCGAGTTTTATCACTCAATGGAGCTGAAGTATTCCTTATGGCTAGTGCTGGCCGAAGTGGCCCCTGGGACGAAGAAACAGAAGAGACGGTAGCTCTTAAAGCTAAGGAGCAGTTAAGTTCTTATCGTTTTCGCTGTATTGAAAATGGAGTGTTTGCTGTAATAACTAATCAAGCAGGCATGTCTGGTACTGTAGATTTTTATCGTCCAGAATACAGGCGACAGCCTTATCATGCAGGTGGAACTCTAATTTTTGGTCCGGATGGAGAACTTCTGGCTCAGTCACAGACTAAAAAAATCCAACCCGACATGGCAGTTGCAGATCTAACAGTAGAGCGCATGGCTAAGGCACGGGGCAATACCAACTTTACATTACGCAAACGCCGACCTGAGCTATATCAAGATCTAACCAAACCTGTAACAGAAAAATAAATCTTTGTTAGACCTCGAAAAAGTTTAGTTTACAGAAACTTAGATAACCCATTTCAGCTCACCGATTCATCTTTAGATTAGCCTGATATTCACTTATAGTGGATTCGATCGTTTGATTTCCTTTCAAAATTAACCGGTAAAATTAATAAGACGACCATCCATATACCAATCAAAACAAGACCAATTATTTCTCTAGCTTCTTCAACAGCTAAATTTAACATTTGGGCATTTAAAAAGAGGTCTGTAAGTAGCACACAATCGAAGACCTCAAGAGAAATTGTTCCAGCCCAGAAAAAAACCACTCCTCCTAAGAAAACTGGGATAATCCGAGGAAGTCGGACAAAATAACTAAAACCACAAATTATTCCCGATAAAAAATAAACAGCGGCCCACTGGATTGGGTCAGGGTCATTAAACTGAACTGTTGAGGCTAGAAAAAACAAAATAGTTAATGCAATGTTAGACCAGCGGACTATGTTCAAAATAAAACCCGTCATAGAAAACAAATCCGGTCTAACTCGAATTACTATTTTCGGCTAGACATTTCAGCAGGCAAATTTGAGATCCACGTTCGAATCAACTTAATAGCCTCTTCATCAGGAACATTTGAGGCAATATGAGGCATCCGCCCTAAACCCAATTTCATCATCCGATAAAGAATTAAAGAACGGTCTGGCTCCCCAGGAGATAGCAACTTTGCCCCTGAAATATCAAAGTCACCATGGGTAGGCAATTCCTCTAAAACCTCAGTCTTTTCTAGCGGAATTGTTACAAGTAGTTGAAAATCTGCATTACCACCTCCCCATTTTCGATGACAATGGGAACAGTTAGAGTGTAGGTAGGCTCGAGCTCGAATATCAATAGGAAGACTATTGTCAGAATAATCTGCCAATCTTGACATTTTACTTGCCGGAGCAGGCAAGGGGTCTTTGAAAACAGCTAATTTATGAAACATTTCTAACTGATTATCTTTAACAAATCCATAATTATGATGCTTGTTCATTTGTAAGGTATTGACTCCAAGAACATATTTGGCACTAGTGGTGTGACAAAGAGTACATTCAGCACGACTGGGGATTCGCCACTCTTGATCCCTATAACCCTTTGCAGCTTTTGTGTCTGTTATTTTATAAGTTAGGTTCAAACCACGTGATCCAACCAGCTCAGCATCAGTTTGATCATTATTCCAGACATAGGAATAACCCTTCCAGTACTGATCTCCTACTAAATCAGTACCCTTTAAACGCTCAAAATGGAGTAAACGAGTCTCGATCCGTTTACGAGTGGCTGGATTCCCTGGCTCAAGTTCCAAAGAAAAGGTTTTTACAATAACAGTCCCATCAGGAAATCGCCATCCAAGATTTGCAGCTGGGGCTGGCTGTGGATACTCTATTTTATCCAGTTCAATTTGAGAGTCTTCAGGAAGAGCAAGCCAGCGATCCTTGATAGCACCATCTGACCATAGTTCAGAGTTAACAGAATATGGAATGAGTCCGGGAGCTGTTTGGTAGTCCTCAGTGGAAGTAAACAGGCCAGTTTCACTTAACCGAAGAGGAAAAGGATTAGGCTGATGGACAGGAGGTGCTGGAACTAACTGGTAAATTTTCCCACTGACATAGTCAAGAACATATATTTCACCTTCATTAGTTTCTCCAAAATCGATAACACGAAAAGAAGTATCTACCAACTCACGATGAGATTTTACTTGTTTGCCATCATATTGAAAGCCCCAAATTCTTCCCGTGTCATAGTCTCCGTATACGTAATGGCCTGACAGTTCTGGAAGTCGTTTCCCTCGATAAACAAATCCTCCAGTTATAGATCGGAAATCAGAGTGGTCATGCTCAACAATCGGCTCCAAAATAGGTGTAGGGCCTAACTTGCGGGTCGGTCGAAATGGATGCGTCCCCTCCTTAACACTCCATCCATAATTTCCACCGGGCTGAATCAAATTAATCATTTCCCATAAATCCTGTCCTACTTCACCAGCCCAAAGATCCCCCGTTTTGCGATCAAAACTCATTTTCCAGACCTGCCTTAAACCATAAGCCCAAATTTCAGGACGACTACCTTTCATTGTTACAAAAGGATTATCTTTAGGAATTCCATAATTTTTCCCTGGGTCAGGACGGTCAACATCAATCCTTAAGATAGAAGCTAGGAGGTCAGTTATATCCTGACCTGTATCAAGCCCATCAGCAATGCCACTTCCATCGCCTGCAGCAACATACAAGTAACCGTCTGGACCAAATCTTAAACAACCCGCATTGTGTCCACCAGAAGGCCATTCCAAAATGATTTTTTCTGTATCAAAACTAGCACTTAAAGGATTTTCAGATTGGACCTGAAATCTAGAAAGGCGTGTGCCCTTTGGACTTGGACGTTTAGTGTCTAAGATATAGGTGACATAAAAATAGCCATTTTCTTGGAAGTTTGGGTGTAAAGCCAGTCCATAGGTCTCTTTTTTTAAGTCAATTAAAAGCTCTGCTTCAGTAGTTTTAGGGTTATTGACAAAGGAAAAAATTTTTCCAGCTTGTTCTACAACAAACAATCGTTTAGTACCGATTCCACTAGTTAATTCCAGTGGTTTTTCAAATCTCAATTGAGGGAAAACCACTTCAGGACGAAAAGGATTAGGGGGATCAGGAGAACCCTTTACTCGCGAACTTGTCCAAGGGATACGTTTGAGACTCCCATATTGGGCTTGAAGATCACTATCTGATCCTTGACCTTCTTCCTCACT
>CAYWYX010000032.1:0-1091 GCA_964462735.1 uncultured Acidobacteriota bacterium
TTACTACAAGATTAATAAATAAACTCTGCATCATATGTAGACAACTTATTAGCTTGTCTCATAGACTCATTTGAAAAATTAATAGCCTTTAATTGATTTTGTCTCTTAATCTTTTCTATTTCAAAGATAGATCGATATCGAGACTTGAGTGGTTTTGTAGGTTTCATCTTGAGTGAAACTGGATTAACAAAAACTCCATCTCGAGTTACACGGTAGTCAAGATGCGGGCCTGTTGATAAACCAGTAGAACCAACATAGCCAATTGTTTGTCCCTGCACAACTCTTGATCCTCTGGAAAGGCCTGATCTAAATCGTGAAAGGTGTGCATATCGAGTTGTGAATCCATTACTGTGCTTGATTACAATATATTTTCCAAATCCACCTTTCCATCCTCTAAACCTAATTCGACCTTTACCAGCAGCAACGACAGGTGTTCCCCTCGGGGCGGCATAGTCTACTCCGAGATGGGGTCGAACACGCTTTAAAATCGGATGAAATCTTCTATAAGAAAATCGAGAACTTATTCGGGAAAACTTAACAGGAGATTTTAGAAAATCACGCTTTAGAGAATAGCCAGTAGCATTATAATAACCTTGTTCACCTTCAGGATCTTCAAAGAAGTATGCCTTGAAAATCTTTCCATCATTATAGAATTCCGCTGCAAGGATTCTCCCATACTTAACAAATTTTCCTTCTAACGAAAGCTTTTCGACAATTAAACGAAAGTAATCGCCTGCTTGAATCTCAGTATTAAAATCAATGTCCCAAGAAAAAATTTCAGCCATATCCAAAGCTAATTGGTCCTTCTCTCCTAACCTATTAATGGCAAGAAAGAGTGAAGATTCTATAGTACCAAATACGGAATGTTCTATTTTTTCATAATCAAAAGGTTGAAGTAGGGTCTCGTACCCTTTTTCACCCTGCAATACCTCCAAAAAATTGTCTAAGTCGAGATGGTAACGAAAAGTGATTAAGTTTCCATTGACATCCATCTCTAATTCAAAACGGTTTCCAACTTTTAATTTGCGCAAATTATAAACGGGCTTACTGGCTTTCACTACTTGATAGGTCACTTCGTGCGATAATCCGAA
>CAYWYX010000032.1:1191-10172 GCA_964462735.1 uncultured Acidobacteriota bacterium
TAATTAGGATTAACTGGAATAATTCGATACCCCCTTACTTGAAGGTACGAAGCAACAGTATTGCTAGCTTTATAGGGTTTTACTGAAAGACCAACCACTGCTATTGTTATTGATCTCCGGAGAAGTTTCTTAATTTCCGAAGGTTTATTCATAGCACTGAATTACCCTGTGAGGTTATTAGGTTACAAATTGTTTTAAACGCTCATAAAACTTCTAGTCACAATACAAAAGAAAATTACTGAAGGGATATCTATTTAACCAAAGGTTTTATGCAGTCTTACTATATTCCCTAGACAATGATTTGAACCGATCAATTTCTCGGTGACTCAGTAATCGATACTCTCCGGGTTTCAGTCTATTATCTTTTAGAAATCCAATCTGGGTTCTTCGTAATTTGATAACTGGATATCCAAGACGATCAAACATTTTCCGGATCTGATTATTTTTACCTTCAATAAGAGTAATTCTCAGCCAATTATTATTAGCTTTTTTTACAACAGAGATCCGACAAGGAGCCAATTTTACTCCTTCTAGAAACATACCATCTGTCATCTTTTTTAAAGCAGAGCGATCGGGCATACCTCTTACTTTAGCAAGGTAGGTTTTTGGGCAATGCTTACCCGCTGAGGCAACAAGGTTTGCAAAATTTCCGTCATTAGTTAAAAGCAATAATCCTTCTGTATTAAAATCAAGTCTACCCACTGGAAAAATTCTGGGTGAATTCTTGTCAAGAAGATCAGTTACCCGAGGCCGACCAGCAGGATCAGAGAGAGTACAAATGAACCCCTTGGGTTTATTTATAAGTAAATAAACCCTTGGTCCTGTTTTATAAATTGGTTTTCCATCTACTAGGACATAATCTACTTTAAGATCAACTTTAGTACCTAATTGGTTTATTAGAATTCCATTAACTTCAACTCTACCCTGCGCAATCAACAGTTCGGCCTTACGTCGAGAACAAATTCCTGCTTCTGCAATGACCCTCTGTAAGCGATCCAAAGTTTGTCTCTCCAGCTTTAACACTCAAAATTCTAAATTGGGAGTCTGACCCTTAAATTTATTGATGTGGGCATCTCTTAATCAATATTTACATCTTATTAAGGTTAATCAGACCAATTATTGTGTAGTTCTTCAGACTCTAACTTTATAATTTGTGAAGTCGATATTTTTTCAGCATTTCTACTATTTTTTTCCGAAATATTAATAGTATCATTTTCTTCCATTGAAGCTTGGACCATCTCTTGGTACTCTTCAAGGTTTGGTAGCTCACTTAGATTTTTCAAGCCAAACTGCAGGAGAAAATCCTTGGTAGTTCTGTAGAGAATAGGACGACCTATTACATTTTTTCTTCCCCCCGTTGTTACAAGTTTTTTCTCAATCAGATTTTTCATTACTCCTACAGCATTAACACCTCTGACATCCTGAATCTCCGGTAAAGTAACTGGCTGTTTATAAGCTATTACCGCAAGTGTCTCAAGGGCTGCAAGAGATAGACGAACAGGACCCTTACGATTTTTAATATATTTCTGCACCCAATCATGGTACTCGGGTTTAGTTGACATTTTAAAACCATCAGCAACTTCTTTTATTTCAATACCAGAATCTGATTTCTGGTAGTACTCCTTTAGTTCTTTAACTAACTTTCTGATAGAGTCTTCATTGTCCTTTCCCAGTATTTTAACCATGGATTCTAATGTCAGAGGCTCTTCTGCTAAATAGATTAACGCTTCTATAATTGGCCTTAACTTAACTTCAGACATGATTGATCGGGAGTTGTCAGCTACCATTGTATTAATTTTCTCAATAATTTATTTTAATTCCAAAGAAAAAAGGTCTTAAACCTTAACTTTTTTGACCAATTTTAGATAATTGCATCCCACCTATCCAATCATGGATTTTAGTCATTACATCGCTAAAGTTTTTCTTCTTCTTCGCCCTAATTTCTCCAAACATTTTTTTCTGAAACAAACTTATAGCCTGCAAATAACTCATTTCTAAAATAATAACAAAAACAAATATTAGTGCTCTTCGACTCTTAAGGCCAGTGAACAAGTCAGTTAAAGAAACACTTTCTCCTGAGTTTAAAAACACTCTTCTTAAATGTCCTATCACTTGGTCAACTGTGATTTCATCCCGTTTGATCTCCATAGCCCTAGTTGCCTCGACTCTTTCTAAGATCTTCTGAAAATTAGAAATCAGATCAAATGGATTTACTTCTAATTCTGGTTCTAAAGAAACGTCTCTAAAATCCTTGATACCTGCTAATGTCCAACTGGAACGTTCAACTAAGTCCTTCTGATGTAACATTTGAGCAGCATTCTTAAACTTCTCATGTTCTAAAAGCTGTTGGACCAATTCTGCTCTAGGATCTTCTGTCTCCTCCTCCGATCCAAGAGGGTCAGCGGGCAAAAGCATCCTAGATTTTATATAAATGAGTGTTGCTGCCATAAAGAGGAACTCACCAGCTAAATTAGTGTCGAGTTCCTTCATTACCTTGAGATAATTTAAATACTGGCTTGTAATTTTTGCAATAGGAATATCATAGATATGGATCTGCTGTTTGCGTATTAAATCAAGAAGCAAATCCAAGGGGCCTTCATAAGCTGGCAATTTAATTTTGTAGGATTCGTCCATTTTTTACCATCTAGACAGAAAGTTTTACTGCCTGACGCACCTCTTGCATCGTTTCTTTAGCGACTTTAGCAGCACGATTATTACCATCATTAATGATATCCTGAATATCTCCTTTTCGACTCACATATTCTCTCCGAGAATCCAATAGCGGTGTTAAGTCTTTTATTAAAGTGTTACTCATCCACTTTTTGCAATCAACACATCCTATTTTAGCAGTCCGGCAGTCTCGCTGAACCACTTGTTTCGTTTCTTCAGAAGAATAGATCTTATGATAGGAATAAACGGGACAGATATCAGGATTTCCAGGATCGTGTCGACGCTTACGGGCTGGATCGGTCATCATTCCTTTAATTTTTTGCCATATTTTTTCAGGTGAATCAGAAAGAGAAATATCGTTGTTATAACTTTTACTCATCTTTCGACCGTCTAATCCGGGCAGTCGTGGGACCTGCGTCAGAAGAGCTTGGGGTTCAGGAAATGTCTCCTTATAAAGTGTATTAAACCGTCGTCCTATCTCTCGAGTTAATTCAACATGGGGCACCTGATCTTCACCAACTGGAACAGTATTAGCTTTATACATTAAAATGTCAGCAGCCTGTAAAACTGGATATCCCAAGAAACCATAATTACCTAAATCCTTATCAGAAACATTCTGCTGCTGTTCTTTATAAGTAGGTACCCTTTCCAACCAACCCAATGGTGTTATCATTGATAAAATCAAATGAAGCTCTGCATGTTCAGGAACAGCAGACTGTACAAAAAGCACTGATTTTTGAGGATCTAGTCCAGCGGACAACCAATCAATCATCATTTCAATTCGATAGTCATTGATTTTAGAGGTATCCGCATAGTCCGAGGTCAAGGCATGCCAATCGGCAATAAAATGGAAGCTCTGATATTGGTCTTGCAAGGCCACCCATTTCTTTAAAGCTCCAACTACATGTCCCAAGTGAAGTTTTCCAGTCGGTCTCATTCCACTTGATATCCGGAGTTTACTTGTATTAGATTGAACCATAGGAATAATTTTTGTTGTGTAGGATTTAAACTATGTTTTCTTTGAACAAATAGACCTTTCAATATCAAAATGAAAGGATAAACCTGATTAACTGTGAAAAAGGTGACAAAACTAACCCAAGAACACCCAAATAAAGGCAGGCAAGAAGAATAATAAATCCATAGGGCCTAATTTGATCATAGGATCTGGCTAAATCAGGTGGGAGAAAATGGGGGAATATATGACTTCCATCTAAAGGAGGAATCGGAAGCAAGTTAAAAACAGCTAAAGTCATATTCAGAAAGACCCCCATCACACACATTCGATAAAGAGGTTCCAAAATTGTTCCTCCAATAACACCCCCAACCATTTGATAACTCTGGAACAACTTAATCACCAACAAAAAAATACCTACGAGTACGAAATTACTAATTGGTCCTGCAGCTGAAATCCAAATATCTGCCTTTCTTCGATCGCTTACATTTAAAGGATTCCAGGGAACAGGCTTTGCCCAACCAAACAGTAGTGCCCCTGAAAAAAAAGCGATTGTAGGAAAGATGATAGTACCAATAAGATCAATGTGAGCTATAGGGTTGAGGGTAACCCTACCCAAATATCTAGCTGTGGAATCACCAAATCGTTCTGCTGTCCAAGCATGGGCTGCTTCGTGAATGCTTAAAGAAAACAAAAATACCACCATGAAGAAAAAAAATTGGATTAACTGTTGGGTTTCTAACATTTTTTCTCAGAAGGATAGATATCTACCGTAATAAGTTCGAGCTTTGTCACTTTATCTCTAATAAATGATCACTTGGACCTTCTGTTCTTTGTAGAACATTGATTTACATGGAGCTTAACACAGGTACAACTAAAAACTCTAGACCCTGTAAGTTATACCTGTCCTTCAAAGAAGTTTTTGCACCTTTCTTGTATGAAACAGACACCAATAGTATAATCTTAAGGTCATGTAAGTGTGGATTTAAAGTACTTAATCTATGTTAAAAGGTAGTTTTTATATATGAGCCTGCTCCTTCTTCGTTTAACAATTGGATTTTATTCTATCGGCCTTCTCCATGCCTTTCTGACGATCATCACTCGGAAAAAAATCCTTTTTCGAATGGTTCTAGCCAGTATTGTCATTGGATTTTTCTGCCATTCCTTTGCAATTGGTTTAGCTTGGTCGGAAAGTCAACATCCTCCAATTAGGACTTTACAGGACGTTCTATCTTTTTTTGCTTTAGTCATTGTTCTAGCTTTTCTCCTGTCTTATGCACGATATAGATTAGATTCTCTTAGTGTCTTTGTATTTCCATTGGCATTTATTTTAACGCTGCTAGCAAACCTAATTTCTGCCCCTAGTCAGCCTTATCCAGAAATTCTAAGGAGCCTATGGCTTTACATTCACGTACCATCTATTTTCTTAGGTTATAGTGCTTTCTTTGTTGCCTTTGCCTCAGGATTAATGTATCTCATTCAAGAAAATGAGTTGAAACGAAAAAGACCTCAGGCATTTTACTATCGCCTCCCTTCCCTAGAAGTATGCGATGAATTGGGTTATCGGGCACTCAGTATTGGCTTTCCTTTGTTAACGGTAGGGATCGTGGCAGGCACCTTCTGGCAGCTTCCTTTAAAGTTAGATCCAAAAATTGTCGCTTCATTTATTACTTGGCTAACTTACGGCATTCTTATTACATACCGGCTTTCTGCTAACCTTCGTGGTAAAAAAGCTGCCTTGATGGCAGTTTTAGGATTTATTTTTGTTATGGTTACTTTTTTTGGAACTCGATCACAGGGTAGTGCCCATTCCTTTATACAATGAGTCTACTTATAGTTGGCCTAAGCCATAAAACTGCACCTATTGACATTCGTGAAAAATTCTATTTTCCTGAAACTCGTCTTCCTGATGCACTAGAAAATCTTATTTCTCAGTCAGCAATTTCAGAAAGCCTTATAATTTCTACCTGCAATCGGACTGAAGTTCTGGCACATTCATCTGATATCAATCTAGGCATCCATCTAGTCACTGATTTTCTTTCCGATTTTCATGGTCAGCCTAAAGAACTAATCCAAAGTTTCCTCTATGACTTTTCCCATGCAGATGCTGTTCGGCACGTTTTTCGTGTAGCAAGTAGCCTTGATTCGATGGTTCTCGGAGAACCTCAAATTTTGGGACAGGTCAAAACCGCTTTTACTTTAGCTAATCGATTGGGCGCCATAGGGGAAAACTTAAGTCCGCTCATGAATAAGGCCTTTCATGTTGCAAAAAGAGTACGTTCAGAAACTGGAATTTCAAACTCAGCTGTTTCTATAAGTTACGCAGCAGTTGAACTATCTAAGAAGATCTTTGATTCTCTAAACGGGCGCACAGTTCTTCTCCTAGGTGCCGGGAAGATGAGTGAACTGTCAGCTAAACACCTCACCTCCCAGGGCGTTGCTAAACTTTTAATTTGGAACCGAACCTATCAAAGGGCTGTTGACCTGGCAAGAACCCTCCAGGGAGAAGCTATTCCACCAGAAGAGCTTTTCAGACATGTTGAACGCGCTGATATACTCATATGCTCTACAGGATCACCTGGGGTTATTCTAAGGAAAACTGATGGACAAAGAATCATAAAGTTACGAAAGAACCGTCCTGTTTTTATAATAGACATTGCAATGCCACGTGATGTAGATCCTGAAATCAATAAAATTGATAATATTTTTCTTTACGACATTGATGATCTTCGCCATGTAGTAGACGCAAACTTAAAACATCGTCTTAAAGAAGCCCAGTTTGCTGAGGGAATAATAAATGAGGAAGTTCAATCATACGTGAATCAGGTCCATTCCCTAGATTTAACACCTACCATTGTTGCACTTAAAAAACATTGGGGTTTAATCCTCCAGGAGGAACTTGAAAAAACAAAAAAACAGTTAGGGAAACTCTCTACTCAACAAGAAGTTGCCTTAGATAATTTGACTCAAAGCATCATCAAAAAAATTCTACACGGTCCTATTTCTGAGATAAAGTCAGTCCATCAGACTCCCTCAGGATCAAAGCACATTGAACTGATAAAAAAGATGTTGGGACTAAAAGAATAATTAGCCATTCCCTCCAATTTGGAGAAATTAATTACTTGAATCAAAAAAATAATACTTACAAACTCAATCTTTTCATACTATTCAACTAGTCAGGAAACTATGCCTCTACGTCCTCTAATAATCGGCTCACGAGGAAGTCTTTTGGCTGTCCGTCAATCCTCCATAATTAAAGATGAGCTTCAACAAAGACATCCTAGCTTATCGCTAAGCATTAAAACCATCCAAACTTCAGGTGATAAAATCCTTGATGTCCCCTTACACCAAATTGGAGGTAAAGGAATCTTCATAAAGGAAATTGAAGAGGCTCTCCTCAACGAAGAAATTGACATCGCTGTCCATAGCCTTAAAGATTTACCAACCAGTCTTCCTCCAGGCCTATCCATCGGGGCAGTTGTTAAACGAATAGATGCCAGAGACGCTTTACTTTCTAATCAATTTTCCCAGTTATCTAAATTACCTGCTCAAGCAAGAATCGGTACTAGTAGTCTTCGTCGTCAATCTCAACTGTTAAACTTTCGCCCTGACTTAAAAATTATTCAATTGCGTGGAAATATTGACACTCGATTAAATAAGTTAAGGGAAGGTCAGTACGAAGCAATAATCTTAGCTTGTGCGGGATTAATTCGGTTAAAACTTGATCATCTTATTAAAGAACGAATTGCACTTGATCAAGTATGTTCAGCAATTGGACAAGGTGCGCTTGCTCTTGAAGTACGTTCTAATGATCACCTGACACTTGAAAAAGTTAGATCCTTAGACCATTCTAGTTCTAGGATAGCTGTGGAAGCGGAACGTTCACTACTACAGCATTTAGGGGGTGGCTGTCAGGTGCCCATTGCAGGTTTCGCTTCGGTTCAAGACTCTACACTTAAACTAACAGGATTAGTGGGAACAATTGACGGCAAATTAATCATTAGAGAATTTAGAGAAGGATCTATCGAGCATCCTAAAGATCTAGGGAAGATTGTAGGCGATCAACTCATAAATAAAGGTGCAGACAAAATTCTAGAAAGCCTGAAGTGAAAGTATTTTATCTATGACAGTCTCAACTCATATTTTGGAACTGTTATTACCAAAAAAATTACAGATACAGTAATATTTCAAACTCTTTTAGAACTGCAAATTCAGGAAAACTGCATGAGTGGTAAAGTATACTTAATCGGAGCAGGACCTGGAGATCCAGAACTAATCACTCTGAAAGCGATATATTGTCTTGAGTCTGTTGAATGTGTCATCTACGACTATTTAGTAAATCAGGAGCTCCTAACCCACTGTAAAAAAGGAACAGAGAAGATCTACGTTGGGAAAAAAAGTGGCCAAGACCACATCACACAAAAAGAAATCAATGATTTGGTTATACAGCGTGCTCATGCAGGAAAGAGTGTGGCTCGACTTAAGGGAGGTGATCCTTTTATTTTCGGTCGTGGAGGAGAAGAAGCTGAAGCACTTGCAAAAAAAGGAATTCAGTTCGAAATTGTTCCTGGAATCTCTGCAGGTTCAGCAGGACCGACTTATGCTGGCATCCCTTTAACTCATAGAAATTTAAGTCACACAGTTGCATTTGTAACTGCACACCAGGACCCCACCCAAGAAACATCTAATATTGACTGGAATCAATCACCACAAAACTATGAAACATTAGTTTTCTTCATGGGAACAAAAAATCTACCTGATGTGGTAAAACAACTTGTTCGTCACGGCAAGAGTCAACGCACCCCTATAGCTTTAATTCGTTGGGGAACTTACCTAACCCAACAAGTCATTACGGGTACTCTAGAGACAATTGTTGAACAAGCCCAAAACGTTAGTCCCCCTACTATAATCGTTGTGGGCAATGTAGTTAAACTTCGTAATCAGTTAAGATGGTTTGATAATCGTCCACTATTTGGAAAAAAAATTGTAATTACTAGACCCCATCAACAATCAGTCAAATTTAAAAGAGAACTTCGCAGGCTTGGGGCCGATGTTATCAGTTTTCCAACAGTTGAGGTACGGAGACCCGTTTCATGGTTAGCATTGGATAAAGCACTAGAAAAAATTAGGGCATACCACTGGCTAATTTTTACTAGTGTACACGGGGTAAAATACTTTTTTGATCGCTATTTTAGTATTTTCTCAGATATTAGAGAACTCAAAGGGATTAAAATTGCTGCTATAGGCCCATCCACAGCGAAAGCTTTACAAACTTTTAATCTGAGCATCAACATTATTCCAAATGAATACTGTGCTGAGGGATTACTAGAGAGTTTTAAGGAGAAAACTCTGAAAGGTA
>CAYWYX010000032.1:10272-24775 GCA_964462735.1 uncultured Acidobacteriota bacterium
ATTGGACCTATTACAAAAAAAACTGCAGAAGAACGAGGGTTAAAAGTTGATGTAATTCCTAAAAAATATATAACAGCCTCACTACTTGAATCAATAACTGAGTTTTTCACTCCATAGCTTTTAGTTAAATAAAGGTATTCCATAGTACTATTTGAGAAATAAATCCCTAACTATATAAGAACTTAACCTAAAACTACAAAGGGCGATTTCGTTTCATTTTCACCAAGACAGAGTCCAAGGCTATGGCCAACTGATTCTGTCAAGAGGTCAACTAATGGGCCTGTCCTAAAACATAATGCTTCCTTAATTGCCAAGGCATAGGAATCAGCCTGATCTGAACGAAGGATGGCAGGTGGATATCCAGCCTGTAACAAAAAGATATTTGAAAAAAGACGTAAGGTTGTACCGTTTTTTTGATCAAAAGGTTGAATATCAATTAATTTAATGAGGGCCAAAGCAACTTTTTCAACTTCGTGCAGTTCATTAAAACTATCTGCTTGAAACCACTCAAGAGCATTCTTAACCAATTCTGGAATTACTTCCCATTCTGGTGGATCCTGTCCCTCTATTAGAGGCTTTATATTGGACGTTCGGTAAGCCTGCTTGGTTGAGTTTATCTGATCTGTCAACAACTGATGAACAAAAAGTAAGTCAACAACTGTTAGTTTCTTGTCTTCTTGACTCCGTTTTAAAAGCCAAAGGGAAGCTTGACAATGTAATCCTAACTGAAAGTCCTTCTGGAGGTCTACAGTCTCTCGATTGTTAGATGAGAAGGCTATCCTTTCTTCGATGGAACAATTATGTTTTGCCCAATAAGAACCTAGTAGGTTCTTAAATAACCTAGTACCCGGCAATTTATCATGGACCTGTCTCCAACGGTTTCGTTGGGAAATAAGATTAGAAAACTGATGTCTAGTTTTTAGTTTGAAATTCTCAGGCATAGTCTTATTTCAGGAAAAACTTTAGTAAAAAGTTTAGTTTTGATATTTGATGGCCTGACGGACTTCTCGCTCCGCAGTCTTGCGACGCTCTTGTTCTCTTTTGTCAAATAATTTTTTACCCTTGGCCAAGGCTACTTCACACTTAGCACGTCCTCTTTCAAAATAAATTCTAAGAGGAATAAGAGTCATTCCTCGTTCTGCTGTTTTACCAATCAGTTTTCTAATTTCTGTCCGATGAAATAATAATTTCCTATTTCTCAAGGGATCATGGTTCAAACGATTCCCCTGTCCATAAGGACTAATATGACAATTAAGCAACCAGATCTCTCCTTCCTTTACAATACCATAGCCATCTTTCAAGTTAGCCTGACCAGCTCGTATAGATTTAACCTCCGTTCCTAGTAAAACTATGCCAGCTTCAAATTTTTCAAAGATCTGATAATGATGAAATGCTTGTCTATTTATGATTAAGATCTTCTGATTTCCTTTGCGGTGATTCGAATGCTTCATAGGGTTATCCCGTCAATGAATTTTTCAAAAGATAGTGTTTGTCTAGTAGGAGTTGGGACTAGGAAGTTCTCTTATAGGAATTTTTGATGTGCTGGTCTGATCCAAAGAAGATTTCACAACTGATCTTAAAGGGGAAAGATTGCTCCTCTCTGGAAAAGTAGCAGAGGGTTGTCCATATAGCTGGTTTACCCTTAGTTGATCTTTTTTCTGGAGAGTTTTCAGATCAACTTTTCTGTCAGATAATCTTTTTCTATCATACCTAGGATCTTGACGATTTGCTTGGCCTTGTTTAATAAATTCTGAATGTTGTTCCTGTGATCCAGCACTAAAAGGATCTAATGACCATTTATTACTTTGAACAGAATTCGTGGCTCCGCTACCGTTATCCTTAGCCTTTCCAGAAATGATTAACTTAAATACCGAGTCTCTGACCCCTGGACGGCCTATTACAAAAAAATTAAACCGACTACCTTCCATTATTTTTTCTAGAGCAGTTGTTAGATCTACATTCTCAATTTCAATAATTGGAATGCGCACTGACTTTAAATCGTCTGGAATCTGATATTTTAATCCAGTATGTTGGGCAAGGATTTTTAAAACAGTTCCATAGGTTGCGTCCTCCGCTTTCAAATTAAGGATAGTACGCTCAAAAGACACTTTCAATTTTGCTTCTAAGCAGGGGGCTACAATGAAGAGAGAAACGAATAACGCTGTAATCCATCGGCACATTATACGACCATCCTGATTGCCAATTAAATCGTTACCTGTATGCTAGCATCCCCGCAAGACCTAAACAACCTTACCTTTATCATTAAAGATTTAATTGACTTCGTGAAACTAGGGTTTTCCTATTAACCATAATGAACCAACCACCTTTAGCTCATTATAAAAAATCGTTATTGTTTTCAATTTCCATTTAATTTCTAAAATTTTTAACAACAACTTTTAAAATTTTAATAGAATACCTGTCTTCATTCAGTGAATAATGAAACTTACTATCTTGAGGAAAAAGGATAATGTCAATTTCTAAATCAAAATTGGTTTTGGACGTTAATAACCAGAATTTTCAGACTCTAGTTGTTGAAGAATCAAAAAATGTTCCCGTCTTAGTTGACTTTTGGGCACCCTGGTGTGGACCTTGCCGTGAATTAACCCCAGTGTTAGAAAAATTAGTGGCGGAGTATGATGGGGCCGTTATTCTAGCTAAAGTTAATATTGATGAAAGTCAAGAGCTGGCTTTACAATTTCAAATTCGAAGTATTCCTCAAGTTTGTCTTTTTCAAGCGGGCCAGTTGGCAGACCAGTTCTCTGGGAACCAATCTGAATCTAACATCCGAAAATTTCTAAAACCCTATTGTTTAACTCAAGTAGACAAATTATTTCACCTTGCTCAGGAGAAAATAAAAATCAATGAACTCGAAGAAGCTAAGAACTTGCTTCATGAAATTTTACAGCTGGAACCTAATCATTCGGGAGCTGATTTAGCCATTGCCAAAATTTTCATTGATGAACAGCAATCCAACACAGCAGAAACATATCTTAAGAAAATTCATCCATTAGCAGAGCAATATGAAACTGCCGAGCGGTTACTTGAAGTCATTCAGTTTCAAGGTAACTGTGACAAAGCAGGTGGTGAGAATACTCTGAAAACTTTGATAGCAAAGGACTCTAGCAACTTGGATGCCCGTTTAGCCTTGGCATCTTGTCTTACTGCTAAGCTCGAGTATCGTAGAGCGCTAGAAGAATTATTGGCTCTAGTAGGACTTGATAAATATTATGATGACGGTGCTGCTCGTAAAGCAATGCTCGCTATATTCAGTCTAATAGGAGAACGAAGTGATCTAGCCGAGGAATTTAGAAGCAAATTAGCTCGAGTACTCTACTAATAGAACACCTCAATTCTGCTGAACTAGTTCTTTCCAAACTTTTGTCTCTACAGGCATGACCGACAACCGTGGTAAACGAACGAGATCAAAATCCTTTAATTTTGAATTTGATTTGACCTCAGCAAGTGAGATTTCTCTAACTAACTTCTTTTTAGGCTTTACATCAACCACGACCAATCTTGGATCATTTTGTTCTGGATCGGGATAGGGATCACTAATCACTGTAGCAATACCAACCACAGCTTTCTCACTACCTGTATGGTAGATTAAAGCTAAATCACCTTTGCGCATTTGTCGAATATATTTTAAAGCCAGATTATTACTGACCCCATCCCATACTGTCTCTTTTTCACTAACCAAGTCACTATAAGCATAGTTAGAAGGTTCTGTTTTTAGGAGCCAAAAAGCCATATTCCCCCCTTGAATCGTTTTGATAATAGTTTAAAATAAGTGTACACGGCACATTAAACTGACTCTATATCTTAGAAATAAAAATACTTTCATAATCTTAATTACTACACTTAATATTCAAGACCAAAAATATAACTACATGTCACATGAATCCACAACTATTCATTTTTTTAATGGTTTAGAGGGTCGAATTTCTACTCGACTAGGAAGAGACCTGGGATTATGGTTAATTAACTCAACAACTATCCTAGCTACATCGTCAGGAGATAATTTCCAACTAGAATGATTTCTAGCTTGAGACCCACGAAAATTTGTGTCAACACTACCTGGAAGAATATAACTAACACGAATGTCCTCATAACGAAGGTCCTGCATAATAGCTTCACTAAAACCATTAAGACCAAATTTCGAGGCATTGTAGGCAGAACCTCCTGCAAAAGCCTGTTTTCCTGCTAAACTGCTGATATTAATGATATACCCATTCCCACTGCGCTTAAGCGCAGGAATCGCAGCATGACAGCAGTGAAAAACTCCTACTAAATTAGTTTCGATGACTTCTTTAAATTGTTCTGGGGTGATTTGCATAACGGAATTAAAAATTCCCACAGCAGCATTGTTGACCAAAAGATCAAGTCTTCCATATTCTTTAACTGTAAAGTCGATCAAATTGATCACCTGTGAATAGCTCCTTACATCACACTTGAAACCCTTGATGGCATCTCCCCACAACACTCTTAGTTCTTTCAAGCAGGAAGTTATTTTCTCCTCATTACGCGAACAAATTACAACTCTGAGATCTTCTTGCAATAGTGATTTTGTGATGGCCTGACCTATACCCTGAGTCCCTCCGGTAACAATTGCAACACGATCCTGCACAGGATTCACCATATTTTCTCCTTTGTTACAAAACTCCAAGATACTATGCCCTCATATTAAATTTTAAAATTCCTAGATACAAATAAAATTTAAATTATTAACATGAAGATTCATTTGTTGACCTTAATGATAATTTAAGCCCATTAATCATTAATGTTATGCTATTTTTTTGTTTACCAACCAAATCTATAGAAAAAGAGTAGAATTAACGTATGAAAGTTTCACTTTTTATTCCTTGTCTAGTAGACCAATTCTTTCCCAGTGTTGGAATGAATCTTTTTAAAATACTCAAAAAGATTGGCTTATCTGTAAATTATCCCTTGGAACAAACCTGTTGTGGACAACCAGCCTTTAACGCGGGATATCATGCAGACGCATGTGAGCTGGCCCAACGATTTTTGGAAATTTTTCGAGGATCAGAATATATTGTTACTCCTTCTGGATCATGTACAAGTATGGTTAAAATATTTTATCCTGAAATTCTTGACAACAATAGCTATAAAGAACCTTTACAGGAAATAACAAAAAACATTTTTGAGTTTTCTGATTTTCTAGTTAACATAGTTGGAGTAAAGGATTTAGGTGTTACGTTTCCTCATCGAGTTACCTACCATGACGCTTGTCATCTCCTACGTGAACTACAAATTCACCAAGCACCCCGTGAATTAATTAAAAATGTCCAGGGAATAGAACTAGTAGAAATGGAAGAATCAGAGGTTTGTTGTGGTTTTGGCGGCATGTTTTCTGTAAAGTTTCCTGAAATCTCAACTGCCATGGCAGAAGATAAGAGCACTGCTATTTCCAAAACGGGAGCGGATTATGTAATAGCTAATGACTCCAGCTGTTTGATGCAAATCGGAGGATATCTAAGTAGGAATAATATCCCTATAAAGCCCCTACATTTAGCAGATCTTCTAGGGGAAAATTTATAGTGAATCACCTCTAATCTAATTGAATTAAAAAAATAAATAATACTAAATCAATACTTTATGGAAAGAACACCCGCTGATTTCAAAACGTCTTCAGCTAAAAATATAGCTAATGCTAGATTACGTAAGACTTTTTACTCTGCGACTCGACATGCCCTGGAACAGCGATCACAATCAATCCATCAAGTTCCAGAATGGGAACAGTTGCGCGAAAGAGGTCATCAAATTAAAAAAGAGGTTATTAACCAGCTAGATTTTTATTTGGAGCAACTTGAAAGCAATATTTCTAATAATGGTGGTCAGGTCTTTTGGGCCAGAGATGCTGCTGAAGCTTCAAATTATATATTGAGACTTTGTCGACGTCTAAACGCTAAAAGCGTGGTCAAATCTAAATCAATGACTACAGAAGAAATCAACCTTGTCTCTACATTAGAAAAACAAGGTGTTGAACCTATAGAAACGGATCTCGGAGAGTTTATTATTCAAGTTGCCAATGAAACGCCTTCTCATATAATTGCACCAGCTTTACACATGACACGCCAACAGGTTGGTGCTTTATTTAATAAAAAATTCAATATCCCTTATACAGATATCCCGGAAGAACTTTGTGCATTTGCAAGAGGCAAACTTCGACAAAAATTCCTTTCAACCAAATTAGGAATTTCTGGTGTTAATTTTGCTGCTGCCGATACAGGCACAATCGTAGTAGTCGAAAATGAAGGTAATGCACGCATGTGTACCACCTTACCAAAAGTCCATGTAGCAATAATGGGTTTGGAAAAAGTAATTCCTAGATTCGAAGACTTACCAGTTTTTCTGAAGCTCTTATCTCGAAGTGCAACTGGGCAAAAACAGACGAGCTACGTATCCATGATAAATGGACCGCGAAACTCAGAAGATCTAGATGGTCCAGAGGAATTTCACCTGGTAATTCTGGATAACGGTCGAACCGAGATTTTGTCCAATCCCAAATTAAAAGAGTCATTATTCTGCATTCGATGTGGTGCCTGCTTAAATACCTGCCCAGTATATCAACGGGTTGGAGGACATTCATATGGATCGACATATTCAGGACCAATAGGGTCAGTTCTAACTCCCCTACTACAGGGTCTGGATACGGCAAAAGACCTTCCTTATGCCTCTTCTCTTTGTGGCGCCTGTTCTAACATCTGTCCAGTAAAGATTGATCTGCACCACCAATTGCTTTGGCTTCGTGAACAGGTAGTCAAACAGCATAAATCCTCATGGCAAGAAAGACTTGTAATTCACTGCTATGCCTCAATAATGAAGGATGTAAGACTTTACCGCCTTGGTTCTTTTTTCTTGAGAGTTCTCCTTAAGATCTTTTATAAAAAGGGACAGTATCTTGATATCCCCGGTTGGAGTAAAGACCGAGATTTTCCTCCTATCGCTGCTAAATCTTTCAAAGAACTATGGAAAGAAAAAACTCAACAGAATACATCATGAATGCTTCTAGAACTGAAATCTTAGGCCGGATACGTCGATCATTAGATGGACTAAACCACCAACAAGGCTCTAATAGACATTCTCGATTTGACTCTTCAAAGTCCTTGTTTGCTTCTGATTTTGTAGATTTGTCTAGAATTGCACAGCGATTCAAAGCAGAATCTGACCGTGTAGGTAGTGAAACAGAAATTTGTCGGAATATTGATTCAGCATTTCAATTTATCAAAAGTTTGATTAGAGATTCAGATTACAACAATATAGCAGTCTCAAACCACAAGATTTGTGTTGACAATCAAATCATCCAAAAACTGTCCGTTGATTTACCTGAAATAACTTTTTTTAATGAATATAATCAAACTGGAGACCATCTTCATCGCTCAAGTAATACTCACCGTCTAGCTCAAGCGGATTTGTCTATAACTGGAGCAGATTGCTTGATTGCTGATAGTGGTACAATTATTTTAACCTCAAATCCAAAGGCCAGCCGCCAAATCAGTTTGCTCCCTACAGCCCATTTAGCACTCGCTAGCATTAATCAGATCTATCCAAACTTGTCAACAGCTTTTGAATATCTACAAAGTACTTGGACCCATGATCGCCACCCAACTGCGATTACACTGATTACTGGACCTAGTCGAACTGCAGACATAGAAAAGGTTCTTATCAAAGGTGCCCACGGTCCAGTAAGGCAATTAGCTCTACTTATTGATGACGAAATAAGCTAGTAATGAAGTCCTGCTTCATCTAGGTATAGCTACTTCTACACCAATTAAATAATAGGATTTCATCCAATTGAATTTTCAGAAATAACTAACGGGGCAATGTGCTGCTTATAATCCATTAAAAAGCTTAGTGGAACTAGTAGCCCAGCGATCGATATGACTCCAGTAAACTATCAGCAGAACATTTGGAATTAATAGCAGAACAATTAATGCTTGGTTAAGGTAGGACATATGGAGAGGCTTACTCTCTCCATCGTTACTTTCTAAAATCATGTGCTTCATGACTCTCATATAATAGAAAGCAGCTACAGCAGCATTAAGAGCTCCTATAACGGCAAACCAAAATAATCCTTGGTCAATAACTGCTCCAAATATATATAATTTTCCTAGAAAACCTGAAAAAGGAGGGATTCCGATCAAAGACAACATAAAGATACTCATTGCAATTGCTAGGAACGGAGAACGCCGGAACATTCCATTGTAATCCTGCACCTGAAATGTACGTTCACTATTAAAGACTATGATTACTACTAAAAAAGCGCCCAAGTTCATAAAAAGATAAACAAACAGATAAACTAAAATGGCCTTTAGACCAGTCTCAGTCAAAACCACACATCCCATCAAAACATACCCAGCATGAGCTATACTGGAATAAGCTAACATCCGTTTCAGATTGTTTTGGGTAAGAGCAGCTATATTACCCCAACTCATTGTTATAACCGAAATGATGATCAGAACTAGTGCCCAATTAACTCCGGTTAACAAGCCCCCATCTGCCTGTGTTATCTGACTAAAGCCCCCAAAGAAAAACCGAACTAAAATAGCAAAACCTGCTGCTTTGGGAGCTACTGAAAGGAATGCAGTCACTGGTGTTGGAGCCCCTGTATAAACATCCGGGCACCAAAAGTGAAAAGGAACTGCTGCAGTCTTAAATCCAAACCCAGCGATTGAAAGAACCACTACCAAAAGGAGAGTCAACTGATTGACACCTAGGTCACCTTGGATTATCAGTGCCTCTCTAATTTCAAAAAGATTTAGACTACCTGTCAGCCCGTATAACAGAGAAAATCCGTATAACATGGAACCTGTTGAGACTGCTCCAAAAAGAATGTATTTCATGGAAGCTTCATTAGAGAGACGATCATTTCTCAGATAACCAACCATGACATAAGATGTCAAAGAAACCAACTCAAGAGATAAATAAAGCATAACTAAGTTAATTGAGTTAGCCATCAGTATCATCCCTAAGGTAACAGCAAGAAGTAGTGCAAAAAATTCTCCTTGATGAATTGAGGACAGCTCTGAAGAATGCAAAGACACCAGGATAATAAGCAGTGAAGATATCAACAAGAACACCTTAAAGTACTGCCCAAAAGTATCTAGTGCCAACATTCCTTCAAATAACTGTCCAGCTGAACCATGTTCAGTTTGGATGGTATAATACAGGGCCATTACAAGAGCTGTCATAGTTAGTAAGGGGTTAGCAACATTTCTAAGACCCTTTAGGCTAATGTCACTAATAACAACCAGCAGAATTGCACCCACTAAAATCAACTCAGGGCAAAAAAATGAAAGACTTTCTAAGTTACCGAGATTCATGAAAAATACAGCCCCTTTTCAATCTCAATCTAGTGATTAGGTTTTTTTAGAACCCTTGCTCTGTTTTACTAACATGCTTTACTTATTAAGTTCACCAGCTTGGTCCAGATTAACCGTCCTTAACAAACGGTAAAGTGTCAACACAATGGCTAAAGCAACCGCCACTTCCGCAGCTGCTACCACAATCACAAAAATAGCAAACATTTGTCCATCAATGCCTGAAGAACTATACCTTGAAAAAGCTACCAAGTTAATGTTTGCAGAATTCAAGATTAACTCAACACCCATTAACACATTAATGGCGTTGCGCCGGGTTAGTACTCCAAAGACACCCAAAGAAAATAGTGCTGCACTAATTAACAGATAATATTGCAACTGGATCAAATGTCAGTCCTCCGTCTCACAAGCATCGCTGCCCCAATCAAAGCTACTAATAAAAGGATAGAAGCAATTTCAAAGGGCAAAAGATACTCCTGCAGAAAAGCTTGACCAATCTTACTAGTGGTAGGCTCTAGCTCTTTATCTTCTACCACTTTCCACTGGGTCTGGAGTGCAACTAGACTTAGAGAGAAAAACACAGCCAACGCGATAATTGCACCAGTAACTGGTTGAAAGCGTTCAGTTGTAAGATTAAGATTGTAAAGCCGGTGTGTAAGCATCACTCCAAACAAGAGTAAAATCAAAATACCACCTATATAGACTAGCATCTGGGTTGCTGCTAAAAAATCTGCGCCCAGAAAAACATAAAAAACAGCCACACCAAAAAAAGTAAAGAGCAAGGAAAAAGCTGAATAAATTAAGCTTTTTGAAAACACAACTACGGCAGCTGAGGCTACTGTTACAAGAGCAAAAATTAGGAACACAATATCTGAAATATTCATTAACCCCTCAGTTGCTTGTAGGTTGCGGTGTGGCTGGATCAGGCTTTACTGATGGTTCTTCCTTAGCAAAACGATAGAGGAAATCCTTTTTAGTATGGACAGCAAACTCATACTCTGGGGTCATAACCAAACAATGAGTTGGACAAGGATAGGTACATAAATTACAGTAACAACAAAGTGACATATCGATATCGAACTGAGTAACCTTTAATTTAATAGGAGTTCCGTCAGACGCAAACCAAGGATCCTCCTCCTTATTTCGTTTTTCTGTTGTCATATAAATACAGTCAACTGGACAGGCTCTTACACACTGACCACAACCAATACAATCTTCGATTTTATTGAATAATCTCATCCTTGATCGTTCTGGCAGTTCCCACTTTACTTCAGGATATTGAACAGTACATGCCCTCGTAAAAAGGTGTGACCATGTAATTCTTAATCCGATCAAAATAGTTCGGA
This sequence comes from uncultured Acidobacteriota bacterium, assembly GCA_964462735.1. Taxonomy (GTDB): domain Bacteria; phylum Acidobacteriota; class Terriglobia; order Versatilivoradales; family Versatilivoraceae; genus JAKUNG01. The sequence goes on from CAYWYX010000032.1 coordinate 20,957, forward strand.
TTGACTCAAAAATATCTAGAAGGTATTTTTTCATCGTTATCCCTATTTCTTTCCAGTTCTATGCTGGACCTTCTGTTATGAGTGCTATTGTTCCAGCAGCCAAAACAAGCACAAATGCTATAGGTAAAAGAACTTTCCAACTTACGTACATCAACTGATCAACCCGAAGTCTAGGCAATGTCCAACGCAGCCACATCTGAAGGAAAACCAAGCACATCGACTTAAAAATAAACCAAACTGGACCTGGAAGCCATGGGCCATGCCAGCCTCCAAGAAACAAGGTAACAGCAATGGCACTGACTAAAAACATATTGGCGTATTCTGCTAAAAAGAAAAAAGCGAAGCGCATTCCACTATATTCCGTGTGATAACCAGCGACTAACTCTGATTCTGCCTCAGGAATATCAAACGGTGTCCGATTAACTTCAGCAAGTGTTCCAATATAAAATATAAAAAAAGCGAAGAAAGTAACGGGTTGAAAAATAAACCAGTTTAAAACTCCCCCTGCCTGGGCTTTTACAATCTCCTGCATACTAAGACTCCCTACTGGAATTACAACAGTCAAAATAGCCAATACTGTAGGAATCTCATAACTGACAATCTGAGCAGCTGCTCGCATTCCGCCAAATAAAGCATACTTATTATTCGAAGCCCAGCCAGCCATAATTACGCCGACTACTCCTAATGAAGAAATCGCTACAACATAAAGGATACCAATATTGAGATCACTAACAATAAACTGATCACTAAACGGTAACACCACAAAAGCTGCAAATCCTCCTACAAAAACAACTAGCGGAGCCAACTTAAACAGTAGCTTGTCAGCTCCCTTTGGAATAATATCCTCCTTGGTGAGAAGCTTGACTCCATCAGCGATAGTCTGTGCCCAGCCATGCCAGCCTCCTACTCGCATGGGCCCCAGCCGGTCTTGCATATGGGCCGAAATCTTACGTTCCAACCAAACAGCAATAAGCGGAAACAGTGCTACTAGCGCTAGACAAACTAGACAACCCAGTAGCATAGGTAAAAATGTTTGTACAATACTGGGAAACTCTCTAAAGCCAGGTAATTGCTCTAAGAGAATTTCGCGGAAAAAATTCATAAATCTTCTTAATCCATTTTAAATTTTATTCAACAGGAATCACTATAAAAGATTAAGTTGCTTAGCGATCAACTTCTCCCATGACAATATCAATACTACCAATGATAGCTATAATGTCAGCTACCATTGCGCCTCGTGCAATAGCAGGTAATACACTTAAGACTGTAAAACAGGGAGATTTGACCTTAACCCGAAACGGAATCAGACCACCATTACTGATTACATAGTACCCCAACTCGCCCCGAGGAGTTTCCGTACGACCATAAATCTCTCCCTTAGGTGGCTTTACTCTTCTTGGAACCATTTCGTGTACATCACCTTTGGGTAATCGATCCAAAGCTTGACGAATTAACTTTATACTTTGTTCCATTTCCCTAACTCGAACATAATATCTATCCCAACAAGAACCAACGGGACCAAATTGGCCTGAACCAATCGGAACTTCAAAATCATAGGTTTCATAGGCACAGTAAGGTTCTTCTTTCCGCAAGTCCCATTGAATTCCTGATCCACGTAAATTTGGACCAGTAACATTAAATGATTCTGCCAAGTCTTTATTAATTATTCCTACCGCAGCAGTCCGGGCAAGAAAAATTTTGTTATAACTAAGAAGTTTATCCATCTCAGCAATAACTGGTTCTAACTGGTTAAGAAATTCAGACGTCTTTTCAACAAAACCACTCGGAATATCGTGAGACACCCCACCTACCCAGTTATAGTTATATAAAAGCCGAGCTCCACAAAGCCATTCAAATAAATCTAAAATTTTTTCTCTTTCTCTAAAACAGTGAAGAAAAGGGGTAAAAGATCCAATGTCCATGGCATAAGTACCAATTGACAAAAGATGGCTAGCAATTCGATTCAACTCAGCCATAAGAACTCTTAATGTCTGAACACGCTCATTTACCTCAATCTGCATTAGTTTTTCAATAGTTAGCGCGTAACCAAGGCTATTATTCATGGACGCAATATAATCCATGCGATCGCAGAAAGGGATAACTCCTGGATAATCTATATTCTCTGCATGCTTTTCAAAGCAACGGTGTAAATATCCAATGTGAGGAGTAACCTTTTTGACAATTTCACCGTCGGTTTCTAGCTCCAAACGTAAGACACCATGGGTACTCGGATGCTGAGGTCCCATGTTAAGAACCATTTCCTCTCCTGCATAAGCTTCAACTTGCATATTCCTATACCTTAAAATTTATTACTCTTAACTACCCTGCTCGATATGGGTTGGTACCTAGATCTTCTCCCTCTTCAGCCAATTCAGCAAACTGCTTGCTCGCTGCTGCCGGCATTCCACGATAAGTTTCAGGCTCAACATAGTCTTTTCTCAAAGGGTAATCAACCCAATCATCCGGACAAAGAATACGACGTAAATCACTATGTCCTTCAAACTGGATTCCATACATGTCATAAGCTTCACGTTCATGCCAATTCGCGATACCCCAAATATTTTCAACAGTAGGAACTTTTGGGTCATCTCGAGAAAGTTCAACCTTAAGGATTAATTTATGTTTCTTTGACATTGAAAATAAGTGATAGACAACTTCTAATCTGTCATCTTCAGTTTTTGGATCCTTATAATCTACTCCACTAAGACACATCAGAGACTCAAAATTCATGTCTTTATCATTTTTTAAAAAACCACAAACTGCTGGAAGAGCTTCGGCTAATACAACAAGAAAGGGTGCTGCACTTTCCAGGTTTGATTTAACGATGTATTTGGGAAATTTTTCTTGAAGAATCTGCAGTATTTCTGAGGTGTCTTTCATCCCCTACGCAACCCCTTTCTTACGTAAAACTTGCTGTCGATAAATTTTTTCTTGAAGCTTCATAACTCCAAAAAGCAGAGCTTCTGGTCTAGGAGGACAACCTGGAACATAAACATCTACAGGAATAACATGATCAACCCCGTTTAGAACATGGTAGCCATGTTTCCAATAGGGACCTCCATTATTAGCACAGCTTCCCATAGAAATTACATATTTAGGCTCGGGCATTTGTTCATAAAGCCTCTTGACACGGGTTGCCATTTTTAATGTAACTGTTCCAGCAACAATCATTAAATCAGATTGTCTAGGTGTAGCTCTAGGAATTAAACCAAAACGATCCCAGTCATAACGAGAAGCACCTGTAGCCATCATCTCAATAGCACAACAAGCAAGACCAAATGTCATCGGCCAAAGCGATGAAGCCCGTCCCCAATTCAAAAGGTGGTCAACAGTACTAAAAACTATATTGTCTCCAAATCTATTCTCTAAAAGTCCCATAGATTAACCCTAAATAATTAGTCTCCTTGTCCATAACGTTCTTCAGGCCGAACCCACTCTAAATCACCTTTCGCCCAAACATATGCCAAACCGACCATAAGAATTGCGATAAAAATAAGTCCTTCCACAAAAGCAATCCAACCTAATTGTTTAAAAACGACAGCCCAAGGTAAGAGAAAAACTACTTCTACATCAAAGATTATGAAGATCAGGGCAAAAACATAAAACCTAATATTAAATCTTATCCAAGGACTACCTACTGGATTTTCCCCGCACTCATAAGGAATCAATTTTTCCTCACTATATATAGAAGGACGAATTAAACTAGAAAGAAGCAGATTAACACTTATGAAAAGAGCGCCTACTACAAGAAAAACCAGTACATTTGAAAATTCTAGTATCATTTACAGTCAACTCAGAAAATTAAGTTCTCTCTTCAAG
>CAYWYX010000032.1:24875-26223 GCA_964462735.1 uncultured Acidobacteriota bacterium
TATTAGGTGTCACTATTGGAACGATGATTGACCATGCAGTAAACGCTGATAAGTCAACCCCTACCTTAATTAAGACACCCTCAGCACCCTCCCCCACAAATCTTTCAGAACACTTCTCAACTATTGCAAAAAAAGTTGAAAATGCAGTTGTCAATATTAGCACTGAAACTTTAATCAAGCAGGAAAAAAACCCTAGACAGCGCAGGTCACGTGATCCATTTGAAGAATTTTTTGAACGTTTCATGCCTCCAGAAGGTCGGCAACGCAGTCGAAAAAACAGATCTTTAGGGTCTGGTTTCATCGTAGATAAAAAAGGCTATATTATCACTAATAAGCATGTCATAAATAAGGCTGACAAAATCACCGTAAAACTAGCTTCAGGTGAAGAATTTATAGCTAAAGTTATTGGTACAGATCAAAATACCGATTTGGCTGTACTAAAAATCAAAACCAAAAAGAAACTTGTGACTCTAGCGATGGGAAACTCCGACTGGATGACTCCTGGCAATTGGGTTTTAGCTATCGGAAGCCCCTTTGGTTTAGAACAAACACTAACTGCGGGAATTATTAGTGCCACTGGTCGCAGTGGGGTTACCAGCTCACCTTGGCAACGGTTTCTGCAAACTGATGCAGCAATTAATTCTGGTAATAGTGGGGGACCTTTAGTCAATATGTCTGGCGAAGTTATTGGTGTTAATACTGCCATTATTACTCCTACTGGAGGGAATCTTGGAATAGGATTTGCGTTACCTTCAAACACTGCAACTAATGTTTATAACCAACTAGTAGAACACGGAAAAGTAAAACGGGGAGCTATTGGAATTCGTATGCAAGCCAATGTTAAACCACAAGCTCTTAAAGCCCTAGGTTCTGCTGACGGCAAAGGGGTCCTAATTCAAAAGCTAAGCCCCCCAAATGGTCCAGCGGCTAAAGCGGGTCTTAAACAGGGAGATATCATCGTTGAGATTGATGGTCAAAAAATCACCGAAATGTCTGACATGCACATTATCCTGGCTACCATTACTCCTGGAACATCTATTAAAATTCGATATATACGTAATGGTACGGTAGGAATCACAAATTTAGTTGTGGGTGATCGAGATGTTGTTGTAAAAGACCCTAATGCTACTCCTGAGCCAAATGAAGGTGAAACAGATTCAATTCAACTTGGCATTACTGCTCAAAATCTAACTTCTCGACAACTTCGAGAACTAGATTTAACTGATGAAGATGGAGGTGTTTATGTCAGTAAGATAGAAACTGATAGTATAGCTCAGGAAGCTGGATTGAAACGTGATGATGTAATCATTGAAATTAACAAAAAGCGAATTGGAAATACCCGAGACCT
>CAYWYX010000033.1:0-25603 GCA_964462735.1 uncultured Acidobacteriota bacterium
AATAAAACCAGTATGAAACTTCTACTATCAGTACAAGCTAAAACTATTGATCAAAAAACAACTGCTCTCTATGGTATTCCAGGGTTACTTTTAATGGAAAATGCTGGTTTGGGTGTTTTCCATGAGATGGAAAGTTACTATGGGAATTTATTGGAGAAAAGGGTTTTGGTTGTTTGTGGAAAAGGAAATAACGGAGGAGATGGGTTCGTTGTTGCTAGACAACTATATCTTCGCAGGGTTAAGACTAGAGTATTACTTTTAACTGACCCCAATAATCTAAAGGGAGATGCCTTAATCAATTTTGACATTATTAAAAGGATCGGTGTTCCTATTCAAGTAATAGTAGACGGAAAAAATTCAAAAAAAGAATTAAAAAGCTTCTTCTATTCGGAGTCTCCAGATATTTTGGTTGATGCTCTTCTAGGTACAGGAGTACGGTTTCCTCTTAGTAGTTTTTTGACGGAAGCAATTCGTAATATGACTCGTATTTCTCAAGTTGTAGCTATAGATATTCCTTCGGGAATAAACTGTGATTTTATGGGAGGGGAAGAGTCACAAATGGTTGGTCCAACAGCTGAATTAACTGTAACATTTTCAGCACCTAAGCCTGCTAATGTTTTTTCTCCTGCGTCAAATTTTTCTAAAACCTTGAAAGTGATTCCGATAGGAGTACCAAAAGAATTAATCGAATCCTCCGACAATTGGCTTAATTACGTAACGTTTGACGATGTTCAGGAGAATTTTAAAAGCTTTTTGCGTACAGTTAATGTCCATAAAGGACATTTCGGGCATCTTTTGGTTGTTGCAGGTTCATTAGGAAAAACTGGAGCTGCTTGTTTGACAGCTAAGGCTGCTCTTACCAGTGGAACTGGTTTAGTGACTTTGGGAGTGCCGGCTCCATGTTTGCCAATTGTAGCCAGCCAATTATTAGAAATTATGACTGAATCTTTAAAATCTACAGAAACTGGTGGATTATCTCTAGAAGCTTTAAAGGAAGATCGATTTGGTGAATTACTAAAGAAAAAAACCTTGGTAGCTTTAGGGCCAGGACTGGGCTGCGAAGAGGATACTGTTGAATTCATACAGCAGTTTTTACAGGATTGCCCTCTTCCAATAGTATTAGATGCTGATGGAATTAATGCCTTTCAGGGGAATATAAATCTTTTGGACAATAGAAAAAACTTTTTGATTCTTACTCCCCATCCAGGTGAATTTTCTAGCCTTCTTGATATCTCCATTAAACATCTTTTGAAAAATCGAATTGAATTGTCTAGAAAGTTTGCCATGGATCATGGGCTTTATTTGATTTTGAAGGGACATCAAACAGTTTTAGCAACTCCATCAGGTCAAATTTATTTGAATTCTACTGGAAATCCAGGAATGGCTACAGCTGGATCAGGAGATGTCTTAACTGGAGTTGTTTCCGGGATGATTGCCCAATGGTTATCAATGCCTGATATTAAACGGAGGACATCTATAGATCCCAATGATCTAGAAAAAGTTATTGCCTCCGCTGTATTTATTCATGGTATGGCTGGTGATTTTGCTCAAAATGTTAAAGGTGATCAAGCACTAACGGCTTCAGATCTGATTTCCTTTTTGGTGAACGTTTTCTTGAAATTGACTAAATGAGTATAAGCTTTCAATGATCATTAGTGTAGTCATGAATTAGATACATGGTTAATGATTTTTAATGATTCTCAATCTTTTTAGTCACTCAGCAGATCAAACCTTCTATTTTGCTTATGCTATTGGTCAATCAATAGATAGGCCTCGTATTTTTCTATTTCGGGGTTCACTAGGAGTTGGGAAAACTGTTTTTTGTAAAGGTTTAGTATGTGGGCTGGGTTTTGATGATCCTGATGACGTTACTAGTCCTTCTTTTACTTTGATCAATGAGTACCCAGCAAGAATCCCAGTTTTTCACGTAGATCTTTATCGTGTCAAAGGAGAAGATGATATGTGGACTCTAGGGCTGGAGGAAATTTTTGAAAACCCAGCTGTTGTATTGGTGGAATGGTCAGAGAAACTAGCAGGTTATGATTTTGAAGACAAAGTTTTTGTTGAGATGTCAGACTTAGGTGGTGAAGACCGTCATATTGCATTAATTAAACCAGAAAAAAACTGATTACTAAACTAACCTGATCTGCTAGGCAGTAATCATTATATGTCAAAAATCAAACAAGAAATCAATTCGAAATTAGATGTGTTGGCCTTTGGTGCCCATCCAGATGATGTAGAATTATCTATGAGTGGAACCCTTCTTAAGTTTACAAAGCTTGGTTATCGTATTGGAATTATCGATATGACTCGTGGAGAGATGGGTAGTCGAGGCAATGCTGATATTCGGTCGATGGAGGCTAGGAATGCAGCAAAGATTTTAAGATTAAAAGTAAGGGGCAATTTGTGCCTTGAGGATGGTCAGATTCAAGATACAGTAAAAGCCCGTCTCAGAGTAATCAAACAAATTAGGCTATATCGACCTAGCTTAGTTTTTACCCATTATTGGGACGACCCGCATCCAGACCATATTTTTGCCAGCCGAATTGTTTCGGCAGCATGTTACCTTTCAGGTTTGAAGAAGGTTGTGACAGATCAGCCGCGTTTTCGTCCTAAAAAACTTGTTTATTTCAAGTTGCCTTATGGTGTTCAACCATCATTCTTAGTAGATATAAGTAGGTTTTTTGAAAAAAAAATGAAGGTAATTAATTGTTTCTCTTCCCAACTCCACAATCCAAAGTCCAAGCAACCCGAGACTTATCTAAGTGTGCCTGAGTTTCTACCTTCTCTTCGAGCACTTAATCAATACTATGGATCTTTGATTGATTCTGCTTATGCTGAAGCTTTTTTTTCTAAAGAAGCGATAGCAGTTGAAGATCCGTTAGAATTTTTTGTAAAGGATTAAAAGGTGTCGAATCGATGAGAATTGGAATTACTTGTTATCCAACATATGGTGGAAGTGGAGTTGTTGCGACTGAGATTGGTAAAGAGTTAGCCATACGTGGCCATGAGATCCATTTCATTAGTTATGCAATTCCAATTAAATTAGATGCTACTAGTGAAGGAATTTATTTTCATGAAGTAGAAATGCTGAACTATCCTTTGTTTGAACATCCCCATTATACTCTAGCCTTAGCTACAAAAATGGCTGATGTTGCTGTCCACCACAAGCTTGATTTGTTGCACGTGCATTATGCAATTCCTCATTCAGTGAGTGCTTATTTAGCGAAGGAGATGTTGCGACCCAGAAAGATTCCAGTAATTACAACCTTGCATGGTACCGATATCACTCTGGTAGGAAATGATCGTTCTTATCTGCCGATCACACGATTTTCTATTGATAGGAGTGATGGAGTAACAGCTGTTTCAGAGTTTTTGCGGAAGCTAAGTTCTCAAGAATTTGCTTTGCAGAAACCGATTGTTTTAATTCCTAATTTTGTCAACTGTGATGTTTTTAAAAAAGCCCAAGATGCTAACCATAGGGAAAAGTTTGCTCTAGCTAATGAAAAAATAATTGTCCATATTTCAAATTTTCGCCCTGTTAAACGAGTTACTGATGTTATTGAAATTTTTGATGAAGTGCAGCATCACCTGCCGGCTAGACTTTTGATGGTTGGAGATGGTCCAGACAGGTTTAAGGCAGAATGTTTATCACGAAATAAAGGGCTTTCAGAAAAAGTGATTTTTTTAGGTAAACAGGACTCTGTAGCAGAAATTTTGTCTGTCGCTGATTTGCTCCTACTTCCTAGCGAAAATGAATCATTTGGACTTGTTGCCTTGGAAGCAATGGCTTGTGAAGCACCTGTTGTTGCCTCAAAGGTAGGGGGACTCCCAGAGGTTATCCGAGAGGGAATTGATGGATATTTAATTGCTCCTAAGGATGTTAAAGCTATGGCTAGTCGGACAGTTGAAATACTTAGTGATCCTGAAAAACATCGAAAAATGGGTATTAATGCAAGGAAATTTGCAATGGAAAAATTCTGTTCGACAAAAATTATTCCTCTTTATGAAGAGTATTACCACCAAATTGTTAATTTAGATCAATAGACTTTGTTACTAAAAAAAATTTTGTAAATTAAGTAAATTTTTTACTAGAAAATAGTAAGATATTGATTAGAAATGACTTGGTAATCGACATTCTAGAAAATGATGTATTTAATTGATGGAAATAACCTAATTGGGCACAGTCGACATTTATCTCTTAAGGATCAAAATTGTCGACAGAACTTGATTGATTTCCTGATTCCTCTTCTAAACTGCAAGAAGCGACAAACAATAGTTTATTTTGATGGTCCTGAAGAACTTTTGCAAAAAACCAAATACATTGAAATAAGATTTTCCGGATTTAAAACTGCCGATGAACAAATAAGAAAGACCATTGAACTTGCTATCTCACCTAATAATCTTTGTGTGGTTTCTTCGGATAATGGGGTTTACAACCATGCTAAAAGTTGTGGGGTAAGGGCTTTAAAGTGTCATGAATTCAATTTGTTTCTAAGCAAGATCCGAGAAGATCCAGAACCTTTAGAAGTAGTTATGTCAGAAGAAGACATTAGAGACTGGTCTAATTATTTTGGAATAGAAGATATTTCAAGTACTACTAGGGAACAAGGCGGTTCTTCTGAAGAAGGCATCTCAGCAAAGGACCTTAAAGACTGGCAGCGCTACTGTGAAGAAGACAATGATTAAGAATTATTTTCTTAACTTTTTAAAAGGAATTTAATTTTTTCAAACAGATATTTTCAATAATTCTAAGTTAAAAACGATTATTCATTCCAATGAAATCTGAATCTATTAAACAGATAATGGAGTTAAGAAAAAAAATTCGGTATCACGAGCATAGGTATTATATTTTAGATGATCCAGAAATTTCTGATTCTAAATTCGATCAGTTATTAAATCAGCTTAAAATGTCAGAAGCTGCAAATCCTGAGATTGTTTCTCCAGATTCTCCGACTCAACGGGTAGGAGGTAGTCCTTTAAAAGGGCTAGATTCAATTGAACATACTGTTCCAATGCTTAGTCTCGACAATGCCTACTCTGCTGAAGAGCTTCTGAATGTAGAAAAACGGATGAAGGAGGAAGCCAAAGATGAATTTGATGGGTTTGTCTGCGAGTTAAAAATCGATGGACTCAGTTTAGCCTTAATTTTTGAGAATGGGAAATTAGTTAGGGGAGTAACAAGAGGGGATGGGCTTACGGGGGAAGATGTAACATCAAATGTAAAAACTATCCGTTCAATTCCATTGCATCTGAATGATTCAATTAGGCAAAACCCAATCAGAGTTGAGATCCGTGGAGAGGTCTTTTTGCCTTTGGATTCTTTTAAATCCATCAATAAGGAGCGAGAACTTAATGGAGATCCACTTTTTGCCAATCCTCGCAATGCAGCTGCTGGTAGCTTGAGAACTTTGGATCCAAAAGTTGTTTCAAAGAGAAAACTAGATTTTTTTGTTTATCAAATTCTAGTAGATGGAGAAGTGCCAGGGGACCATCATTCTGGAAATCTTAACTGGCTTAACAAAATGGGGTTTAAGGTTAATCCCCACTGGAAGTTGTGTCGTTCAATGATTGAGGTAAGCGAGTATTGTCAAAATTGGGAACATATGAGGGATCAGCTCAGTTATGAAATTGATGGTGTGGTGGTCAAGGTAAACTCTATCCAACTTCAGAAGAAACTAGGGGAGACATCAAAATTTCCACGATGGGCTATTGCTTATAAGTTTCGATCTAAAAAAGTTAAAACGGTAGTGAGGGATATTCAGGTTCAGGTTGGAAGAACTGGTGCTTTAACCCCTGTGGCTTTATTAGAACCGGTTGAGTTAGCCGGATCTATAATAAGTCGTTCTACACTTCATAACGAACAAGAAATTCGTCGCCTTGGGTTAAAAATCGGGGACACTGTTCTAATTGAAAAAGGAGGGGATGTCATACCTAAAGTAGTTGGGGTACTGAAGGATCAGCGCCCTGAATGGACCCAAGATTTTCAAATGCCTCAAGAGTGCCCGGTTTGTAAACAGAGTGTGCATTGCTCTGAAGGGGAGGTGATAACTCGCTGTATTAATATGGCATGCGTAGCAAAAACTAAACACGCCATACTCCATTTTTCTTCTCGAAAGGCTCTCAGGATTGAAGGGTTGGGAGGAGCAGTTGTAAGTCAGTTAGTTGACAAAGGTTTGGTCAGAGACCCTGCAGACCTTTATTTTCTTCAATTGGCTGAGTTGAGTGAACTAGAGCGAATGGGTCGTAAATCAGCATTCAATCTGCTGTCCCAGATTGAAATGAGCAAGACGAGGGGGTTATCGAAAGTTATCTTTGGTTTGGGTATTAGACACGTTGGAGAACGGACAGCTAATATTTTGGCAAATCATTTTGGTTCGCTAAGAAGTTTTTCAGAGGCTACCCGTGAAAACTTGGAATCTATTGTTGAAATAGGTCCTATTGTTGCAGAATCAATTTCATACTTCTTTTCTCTTTCATCCAACAAACAGATTTTATCGAAACTTTCTCAGGCAGGCTTAATTTTGAGGGAAAAAAAATCAAAGATTTCTGATAATAAATTTGATGGGCAGCAATTTGTATTTACTGGAAAACTGTCATTATTTACCCGAGAGGAAATAACAGATTTGATTGAAAAACAAGGTGGAAGAGTTTCCAATTCTATTAGTACTAGGACGGACTTCGTAGTGGTGGGAGAGCAAGCTGGTAGCAAACTTGAAAAAGCTAGGAAGTTGGATATTGCAGTTTTAAGTGAAAGTCAGTTCCAAAAGTTATTTAGGTAGCTCAGAACATAGCTAATATTTTGGTATCTTGACCAAAAATAAATGGTATGTGAAAATTTTTTATCTAAAAATAGAACTTCTTTTAGAAAGGAAGGCGGAAGTTAATACAATCATAAAGAAAAATGTTGCACTGAGTCACGATGCAGAGGCCATTTTTGGTACTCTTGATGAAAATCTAACCTATTTAGAGAGTTGCTTTGACGTAAAGCTCTTGTTGACTCCAGATGCTCTCATTATTGAAGGAGATGAACGTGATGTTGCAATAGTTGAAAGGATGCTACTAGATTTTTACCAAATTCGAGATCAAGGGGTCAGTTTTAATAATGATGATTTAAAAGGCCTTATCAAAATTATTTCCGAAGATCCAAGTATTCGCTTGCAGGACTGTATATTTTCTCCCCAAAAACGTATTTTAGGAAAAAAACAGATCAAGCCACGTAGTCTTACCCAACATCTTTATCTCCAGTCTATTGAAAATTCTCAAATAGTTTTTGGTATTGGTCCTGCTGGAACTGGAAAAACTTATTTGGCAGTAGCGATGGCAGTAAGTTTTCTTTTAAATAGACAAGTTAACCGCATTATATTGGCACGCCCAGCAGTTGAAGCAGGTGAAAGATTAGGATTTCTCCCGGGAAATCTTCAGGAAAAAATCGATCCCTATCTTCGACCTCTGTATGATGCCCTTTATGAGATGTTAGACATAGATAAAGTAGACCGGTACTTAGAACGTGGAAGTATTGAGATTGCTCCGATTGCTTTTATGCGTGGTCGGACACTTAATGATGCGTTTGTCATTCTTGATGAAGCACAGAATACTACCCCTGAGCAAATGAAAATGTTCCTAACTCGTTTGGGGTTTAATTCCAAAGTTGTTATTACGGGAGACATTACTCAAATTGATCTTCCTCCAGGAAAAATATCGGGGCTCGTTCAAGTAAAGAATGTAATCTCTAAAATATCTGAGATTGATTTTATTTACTTTAATCAAGAAGATGTTGTCAGACATCCGTTGGTGCAAAAAATTGTTGGTGCCTACAATTTCTTTGAATCAAAAGAAAAGCCAACTGAGAATAAGGGATTTTATTCTCCTGGCAGTTAAATAATGGTCTATTGAGAGTGTCTAGGATTCTTATTATTAATCGTCAGCGTAGATACTGCCTTCCAAATAATAGGCTTAGACAGTTTGGTGATATTCTTTCGAGATACTATCAAAAAGACCTAGGAAGTTTTAGCGTACTTCTGACAACCGATAAAACTCTTCGACGTTATAATCTGCTTTATCGACATCTTGATGAACCCACAGATATTTTATCATTTTCTTCTCAGTTTAATGAGGCTCCTAATTTGGATCGCAACTATTTAGGTGATATGATGATTTCTGTTGAATTTGCAAACCGGCAGGCTCTTGCTCAAAATCACTCACTTGAGAAAGAGATTAAGATACTTATGATTCATGGATGGCTTCACCTTAAAGGCTGGGATCACGAAGTTGACCAAGGACAAATGCGCCGTAGAGAAATGAAGCTTCAAAGAGAGCTTCTATGACAACAGCTGGGATTTTCCTAGTAAGTCTCCTATTTCTCTTAATACTAACGCTACTAGCGGTCTTTGAAATAAGCCTAAGTCAGGCAAATAAGGTGGCTTTTAGACGTTTATTGGATCAAGCTAGTTCCAAGTTGGTCTTGGATATTAAACAGCTAATAGAAAGGAGACCCGAAAATTTAGTTGATTTATCCGTAGGTATCCAAATTATCCTTGTTTTAATGTCTGTTGTGTTGACTGGCTACTTTCACTCACAATTTGGTAGCTACTTTAAAAGTATTATTTCAGCTTTCGGAATTATGTTCTTAGTAATAATTATTTTCCGACAGCTTATTCCACGAATTATTACTTTTCAAAAATCATCTCGTGCAATCCTAACCCTCCTACCCATTTATCAATTTTCTAGACCAATACTCAGGTTTTTTACTGTACCACTTTCTTTTAGCTTAAAAATATTAGGTATTCTAGGTATTACTATGGAAAAGAGTAAGAGGACAGAAGAACAAATTGAAAAAGAAATACAGGCTTTCATTGATGTAGGTCAGGAGGAAGGAATCTTGAAAGAAGGTGGAGAAGGTTTAATTCAGTCAGTAGTTGAATTTGGTGATATCGTAGCTGGTGATGTTATGAGTCCTCGAACTAAGATGGTAACAATTGATGTTAAAGCTGCTCCTGAAATGCTCAAACAGCTTATTACTTCTACAAAATATTCTCGTATACCTGTATATCGTGATCATGTTGAGAATATCGAAGGGTTTGTCTATTTTAAAGATCTAATAGATGTTTGGGACAGTAAAGTACCTGTTAAGAATATCGAAAGTTTGATGAGGCCTATTCGCTTTGTTCCTGATACTAAACGAATTGCTGAGTTAATGACAGAAATGCAACGTAAATCTTTTCATATGGCAATTGTTGTTGATGAGCATGGAGGGGTCGCTGGTCTTGTTACCATTGAAGATATATTAGAAGAGATTGCAGGAGAAATTCATGATGAAGATGAAGTTGTTCAGCACTTAGAACTTTCCAAGGATCTTAATGGTGATTATCTAATTTCTGGAAACACCCCTGTTGAAGAGGTTGAGAAACTTTTTGGCATTAGACTTAATAGTGATGAAAATGTAACAGTTGCTGGATTTCTCAATTCAATGTTTGGTCGTGTGCCAAAAAAAGGTGATAAGTATGATTATAAGGGAGTTCACTTTTTAATAAAGGATGCTGACCATAGGCATGTAAAGAAACTTTTGGCAAAAGAAATAAACCCTTCTAAATTAGACAACGAAGATTTTCCTGTCTAGACCAGTTATTATGGTAATTAAGAAAGATTACTCCAAAGGGCAACCTGTTTCTCTTTTGAAACAAGTTATGGAGAAAGATCAGAAAAAGCTTAAATCCGGATTTGTTACTCTTATAGGTCGTCCAAATTCTGGAAAATCAACCCTCCTAAATAACTTATTGGGTGAGAAGGTCTCGATTGTTTCGAATAAACCTCAAACGACTCGCAATAAGATTCTAGGAATATATACCCAGAAGGAAGGGCAGATTGTTTTCATTGATACACCAGGAATTCATAAACCAGGATATGAGCTTAACCGACGTATGATGCGGGCAGTCCATGATGCTTTGGAAGATGTTAACCTTATTTTACTTCTAGTTGATGCAACGACTAGGTTTGGTAATGGCGACAGATTTGTTCTGGATTTGATAAAAAAAAGAGAAATGGATACTATCCTGCTCCTGAACAAAATTGATCTATTGAATAAGATTAAACTTCTACCACTGATAGATTTTTATTCAAAACAATATGATTTTATAGACATTATTCCTATATCAGGACTGAAAGGGGATAATCGTAGTCTTTTATTGAAGAGAATTTTTAATTACATACCTGATGGAAATTATTTTTTTCCTGAGTCTCAATATACGGACTGTCCTGAAAGATTTTTGACTGCTGAGATGGTTAGAGAAAAGGTGTTACATTATACTCGGAAAGAAATACCCTACTCTAGTATCGTTACTGTTAATCGTTTTGAGGAAGACAAGGATCCAGTAGTCCATATTTATTGCGATATATTTGTAGAAAAAGAGTCTCAGAAAAAAATTCTAATTGGTTCTCAGGGCAAGAAAATTAAGGCGATCGGTGTTGGTTCACGCATTGAAATTGAAAAACTTCTGGGAAAGCAGGTTTATTTAAATTTGTTTGTTAGGGTAAAACCTAAATGGAGGAATGATCCTACGTTATTGGATCAATTTCTGTCACCTTATCGATAAAAACTTTTTGTGTTGTCAGGACTAAAAGCGTTTTTTGATTGATCTCTTTTAGACTCTTGATTTTTCTGGCAGATTAACTATTACAAAAGTAATGAAAGTTAATGAAATTTATAGGAGCGTTCAAGGTGAATCAAGTTACTCAGGACTTCCTTGTGTTTTTGTAAGACTGACTTACTGTCATCTCCGTTGTTCCTATTGCGATACTGAGTATGCTTTTTATGATGGCCAAGACTATACTGTCAATGAAGTCTTAGAGAAAATTCATGATTTTGACTGTTCTTTGGTTGAAATAACTGGAGGAGAACCACTACTACAGGAAGAAAGTTACCCTCTGATGGATAGGCTGGTAGAGAGAAATTATACAGTTCTATTGGAAACAAGTGGAAGCTTAAATATTCAGAAGGTTAATTCGAAGGTTATTAGAATTATAGACTTAAAGTGCCCTAGTAGTGGTGAATGCCATCGAAATCTTTACTCTAATTTAAACGAACTTAATCGTCAGGATGAAGTTAAATTTGTTGTTGGTGACCGCAATGATTATCAGTGGGCAAGAAAACTTCTGTATGATTACGATTTAACGGATCGCTGTTCAGTTCTTCTTTCGACTGTTTTTGGCAAGCTCTCGACTCAGCAACTAGTAAAATGGATTTTAGAGGATAATCTAAAAGTTCGTTTCCAACTGCAGATGCACAAGTATATCTGGGATCCATGTAAAAAGAGTGTCTGAGGATTAGGGCTGATTAAAGAATAGAACGCTAAGGAGAAGGAATGGCATAGTATCCTTTTCGGCTCTTTACTTTTCCTGTTTGTGAAAAAACTGTTTTTAGTTTTACTTGAATTTTTCGAAATGAAATGTTTCTGGGTGATGAACTTGGAGTGTAACCCAGTACATATTGGTTACGAGCTGACTGAACTATTTTCTGATAAGTTTTTGCCAGAGTTTCTGTCTTTATTGGAAGAAAAACATCTCCTCCAGTTGCTGCAGCATATTTAGATAAGGCATTTCTAGAAAAAAATGAATTACCTTGAGCTATTCCGTAAACAATAATTTCTGTGCGAAGGACCGCTTCTAGTGTTTCTTGGAATGAATTGCGATTTCCAGGTGCATTCTTACCATCTGAAATAATCAAAATCATTTTTCGGCTGTCATGACCTTTTCTTCTTCTTAAGGCTTGTGCAGCAGAAAAAATGGCGTCGTGAATATGAGTATTCCACGTTTTAGGAGGTTGAACACTACCTCGGCTATTGGGTAATGGAATTCCGCCAATAGTTGTCTGAGCAGAGAAAGGTCCACTGAGTATCCCTGGAGATTCTGACTGTCCACCTAATTTAGTCTTAAAACTTTCTAAAATTTTGTTCTTGTCAAATGTAAAATCTAAAACTTTGTCGGGAGTATGGTCAAACTTAAATAGTGCCACTTCGTCAAAATCACTGAATGATTCAATCAAAGCCAGAAGGGTTTCATTTAACTTCGAACGAGCCTGAGGATCAAGAGATTGATCGATCAAAATTACAGTAGATAGAGGGACTGGGTCAGAAGAAAAATAGGTAATGTGTTGAGGTACACCTTCTTCATAAACTTGAAAATCTTCTGTTTTTAAACCATAAAAAGGTTTGTCGTATTTATCTTTAACTGAAACTGGCACTAATACCAATTTTACAGGGATTCTAAGAGTGAATGAATCATTCTCAGATTGGGATGATTGTCCAAAAATGAGGAGAATCCAGTTCCCGATGAAAATACTAATAATAAAGAGATAGGCAAAGATATTAGGCTGTATTTTTTCTTTGACTTTCATTTTGAAGAATTCTTGGTTAACCTAAATTGATTTTAGCATCGTTCTGAAATTAAATTTTGAACATAGTTTTGTTATGACTACTAGACTCTTCACCAACTGGGATTCAGCTAGATTTTACTTATCTATAGCATAATAACCCTTCCGGTACTGCAATTTTAATTTTTTTCCTTTAACATCTATCTTGATTTTTCGAAATGCCCCATCCCTAGTTTTATTGGTTGAACGGTAAGCCACCGAATACTGATTTCTTAATTCTTCTGAAATCTGATAAAAACTAAGTGCCAAATCATTAATTTTTGCTGGGGAATAGGGGTTTCCTCCTGTAGCGAGGGCTAGTTTCTTTAAGATCTTATCCTGTTTGGGTTCCGACATTCCAAAGAAACCACTACTATTAGTACTAATTGTATACATCGATACTTCTGATTGTTGTGCAATTTGGATAACTGAATCTAATGTTTCATAGCTCATGTTATCATCACCGTCACCAATAATAACTAGGATACGTCTCATACCAATTTCTTTTACTAGTTTTTCCTGACAAGCAAATTGAATAGCGTCAAACATTTTAGTCCCACCACCAATCCTAAGGGATTTTGTGGCCCTAGTAAGTCGATCAGGGTCATCAATAAAATCCTGTAGGACCTCTATAGTAGAATCAAAACTTATTAGAAGACCTTTGTCCTTCTTTCGACTAATAGTATTGTGAAAAAAATCAATAGCTGCTTCTTTTTGAACTTTAATGGTAGCGCGGGCACTAGAGCTTGTATCAACTAAAAGGGCAACAGCTAGTGGTTGATCAAATTCTTTTGAAAAACTAGTGATCTTTTGAAGTTTACCATCTTCATAGATTTTAACCCTTTCAGGAGTTAAATCTGAAACGAACTTGCCTTTTTTGTCTCTTACGGTGAAAAGAACATTCACTAGTTGAACATCGACGGAGATAATTTCTTTAGGGTTATCAGAGGCAAATAAACTTTTCAAAGTCCATTTTGTAATACAGTTCTGACCTATTAGTAAAACTAGGCCAGAGAACACCATTAATTTAACCCACTTTGAATGCCAAAAATTCATTAGTATTAGTTAGCTCTTAAGTATTATCTTTTGGAGTATAAAAAAGCCTTACATTTCCGTCAACCCTGACTCTGCAAAGAAAGGAGATTATGCTCAGTAGAACTCAGAATTATTTTCGAAGGCATTTAAGCAAATATTCTAATTCTTCAGGTAGGGCGGAAGAAAACGTTAGTAACTTGAGATTCTTTGGATGGCAGAAGCTAAGGAAAGAGGAGTGAAGAAAATTACGAGTTGGTGTGAAAGAATTGAAATTAAAGTGAGAGAAATTAAATTTGCTTGGGGCCCCGTATAGAGTGTCACCAACCACAGGGTGTTTTATTGAACTCAGGTGTACCCTAATTTGATGAGTACGACCAGTTTTGAGATGTACTTCTAAAAGTGTTAGCCCTGAAAATCGTTCTAAAACTCGATAAGCAGTATGGGCATTTCTGGAAATTTTAGCACGTGTAGACATCTTAGTTCGCCGAATTCGATCACGTCCAATTGGATTTTCAATAGTACCGGACTCATTTCTTACTATTCCATGTACTAAGGCTGTATACCTTTTGACTACTTCTCTAGATTGGAATTGTCGAGACAAATGGTGGTGACTAAAGTCATTACGGGCTACGACCATCAGGCCAGAAGTTTGTTTGTCTAATCGGTGAACAATTCCAGGCCTATCGTTACCTCCAGCCGAAGAAAGATGTTGTAACTGATATAATAGGGCATTGACTAGGGTTCCACTGTTTACTCCGGCACCATGGTGAACCACCATGCCAGCCTCCTTGTTAACTACAGCAATGTCACTGTCTTCATAAACGATGTCTAGAGGTATTGCCTCCGCCTTTATAGTAGTTGTAGGAGGTGAAATTCTAAGAAGGATCTGAATTTTTTCACTTCCCTTTAAGCGGTAGCTAGGTTTAGTCAATTTTTGATTTAATAAGACAAAACCATCTGTGATTAATTCCTGAATTTTAGCACGACTTTTTTCAGGTAAATGTTTAATCAAAAACCGATCTAAACGGTCCCCGCGGTTAGATGTCTGTACACTTAGACTGAGGGATTTTACTGATTTTTTAAGTAAAGAAGTTGTCATAGCTTCTAAAATTTATCTTAATTTCAAAACTAATGATTTCTAGAACACCTGAAAAAAAAGCCATCAGTATTATTGTAAGTAACTGGGTGTTACGTTCCCTTTAGACTGACTTAATTCTATTGTTTTGTCGTAGCTTTAAATAAAGGACAACAATAATAGGTAATAAAAGAAGACTAATTAACTGCGAAGTTGAAAGAATGCCATCAAAAACAAATCCACGTGCGGTGTCTCCTCTGAGGAACTCAATCAAGAAGCGAGCAACTGAATAACAAAACAAGTAGAGGATAAATATCTGACCATCAAAACGTTTTTTTTTAAGACCTATCCAGAGTAGACCAAAGATTAAAAAGTTTGCAACAGCTTGATAGAGTTGTGTGGGGTGAATACTAATTCCCAAGGGGACACCAACGAATTCTTGGCTGTATTTGCTTTGAAAGATGACACCCCATGGTTGAGATGTTGGATTTCCATAACAGCAACCTGCAGCGAAACAACCAAGTCTACCAATGGATTGACCTAATGCGATGCCGGGAGCGCAAAAATCAGTTACCTTCCAAACTGGCAAGTTTTTTTTCGAGGTGATCCATATGCCAGTTAAAGTAGCAAGAGCCAGTCCACCGTAGTAAACTCCTCCTGAGCGGAGAGTTGTTAAAGAGAATATTTCAGTAGGATGGTCGATGTAATAATTGAGATCAGTGATAAGGAAAAGTAGCTTGGATCCCACTAGTGCTGCAATTGTGAGGTAAATTCCAAGATCATAGACAACAGTCTTATCTATATTTTCTTTGGTTGCAGCTCGGGCCGCTACCAAAAGGCCTACTAGAAAACCTAGAGCAAGTAAAAATCCATAACTATGAATTGTAAAATAATTGAAATCAATCAGTTTTGGGAACAAATTCAAGCTTCCTTTCAGGTATGGTTCTAACTAGTTTTATTTTTAAAACTTAGTTCTTGATTTAGAATTTCAAGGAGCAATAATCCAACACCAATCGTAATAGCTGAATCAGCTAAATTAAAGGTTGGCCATTGGTAGCTTTTATAAAAAACTTCAATAAAGTCAGTAACGAAGCCATATCTAAAACGATCATAAAGATTTCCAAGAGCTCCTCCTAAGATTAGCATCAATCCCATTTGGAGACGTCGCTGACTAACTGGAGTACGAAGAGCATAGATTAGGATTAGTATAAAAGCTATTGAAGCAAATATTGAGAGCAGAAATGGAATCCAAGTCCAAGTGGTATTACTTAAAATCCCAAAAGCCATTCCTTTGTTTCGTATGTGTGTAAAATCTAAGAATCCTGGGATAATATTCTTAGATTCATACAGTGAAAAGTGACTTTCAATGAATGTTTTAGTTAATCTGTCCAGGATAAATATGCTTAAAGCCAGAATAGAGTAAAGAAGTCTCATTCCTAGAAAAATAGATGGATGTTAGCGTTCTTGATTCTTGGTAAATAGAATTTCATTTCTACTAGTTAAAAAGGTAAAAAACCAGTTTAGTTTTTAGAATATAGTATTTTAGAGGGTAGGTTCAAGTGTATGTACCCCAATCTTCTTGAGAACTTCTGAACATTTAAGACAGATATTACTAAATGCAGGATTTCGCCCGATTTCAAGGGAGTAATTCCAGCACCTTTCACATTTCTCGCCATCTGCACGACTTACTATTACCCTCAAGTCCTCAGTTTTAGGGGAACATTGACTTTCTTCTGTCGGACAATTTAATTCTACCTGTGACACTATAAATAAGGAAGGTAGAAATTGCTGATAGCTCTCCAAAATAGAGTCCAATTGGCCTCCCAGAATGAGTATTACTTTGGCTTCTAGTGAGTTTCCTATGACCTTGCTTTTGCGTGCATCTTCTAAATTTTTTAACACTATTGAACGAATCTGGACTAATTTTTTCCAATTCTCAAGTTTCTTAATCATTTCTGGTGAGAAACCTTTTACTAGTTGATTGGCAGGAATAAAGTTAGCCATATGTACGCTTTCTAAACGACTCTGATTGGATGGGAGATATTCCCAAATTTCATCACAGGTGAAGCTATATATTGGAGCTAAAGCACATGTCAATGATTCTAGAATTTGATAAATGACCGTCTGTGCAGATCTTCTAGATGGCGAACTTGCAGCGGTTGTGTAGAGTCTGTCCTTTAAAATGTCAAAGTAAAAAGCACTAAGTTCAGTTGTTAGAAAGTCGTTAACGTTGTGATAGATTCGATGAAATTCATAGTTGTCATACCAAGAATAAATTTGGTCTAACAACTTACTTGTTTGCATCAAAGCCCACTGATCAATTTCTTCGAGATCTAATGGAGCAACTGAATCTTGAGAGGGGGAGAAGTCTGACAAGTTTCCAAGCATAAAACGAGCAGTATTTCGGAACTTTCGATATCCTTCAGACAGACGTTGAATCATTTCCTCCGAAATTCTAATGTCTTCTTTGAAATCGCTAGATGCAATCCAAAGGCGTAAGATTTCAGCACCTTCTTTTTTGATGATTGTTTGAGGTTCTATAACATTTCCTAAGGACTTAGACATTGCTTTTCCGTCAGCATCTAATGTCCAGCCATGAGTAAGTACTTGTCGATATGGTGCTCCTCTACTAGTCCCAATCCCAACCAATAAAGAGCTATGGAACCAACCTCGATATTGATCACTACCTTCCATGTATACATCAGCTGGAAATGCTAGGCCTGATTCTTGACCTAAGACTGCTGTTTGGCTAGAACCTGAATCAAACCAAACATCTAGAATATCTGTTTCCTTATAAAACTGAATTGAATCACACTTAGGGCATTTAATGTTAGCCGGTATAAGGTCTTCAACTGGTCTGTTAAACCAAGCATCAGCCCCTTCTCTCTCAAAAATGTTGACAACATGATCAACGATTTCAGGTTTAAGGAGTGCATTTTGACAAGACTTACAATAAAGGGCAATAATAGGAACGCCCCATACTCTTTGTCGAGAAATACACCAGTCGGGCCTATTAGCAATCATTTTAGAAATTCTTTCCTGTCCCCATTGAGGGATCCAATGGACTGTCTGAATAGCACTTAGAGCCTTTTTCCTTAGGTCACCATGGTCCATGGAAATAAACCACTGTGAAGTAGCTCGGAAGATTACAGGGTTATGACAGCGCCAACAATGAGGGTATGAATGAGAGATTTGCTTCACACCAAGAAGAGCATTTTGATCACGTAAGAGCTGTAAAATTGAATTATTTGCCTCAAATACAGCCTGACCTTCGACATACGGTGTTCCTTCCAAAAAATAACCTGAGTCGTCTACAGGACAATAAATTTCTAATTGGTAAGCTTTGCCTAGAGTATAGTCTTCATGACCATGACCAGGGGCTGTGTGAACGCATCCAGTACCCTGTTCAAGGGTAACGTGATCACCTAATAAACCAGGGGAAATCTGGTTGAGAAAAGGGTGTTTTATTTTCAGGTTAGCTAACTCTTCGCCGCGAAGGCAGGCAAGGGTTTTACTTGGTTTAAAATCGCACTGTTTTGCTGTTAATTCAATTAGATCAGATGCGATAAGGTAAGCTTCTTCTCCTACTTCTACAACTGAGTATTCCAGGTTTGCATTGAAGGCAACACCTAAATTAGCTGGCAGTGTCCAAGGCGTTGTTGTCCAAATAAGAACGGAGACCTTTTTATTTTTAAGAGCGGGATGGAGATTTGAAGGGTCAGATGCTAAGGGGAATTTTACATAGATTGCAGGGCTTTGGTGATCTTGATATTGGACTTCTGCCTCTGCTAATGCTGTTCGACATGATATACACCAATGGACTGGTTTCAAGCCTTTATAAACAGATCCACCTTTTACAAATTGGCCAAAGGTCCGAGCAATTGCGGCTTCATAACTTGCACTCATAGTAAGGTACGGAGATTTCCAATCACCTAGAATACCTAACCTAATAAACTCTTGGCGCTGCAGTTGTACAAACTTGTCAGCATATTTACGGCATTCTTGGCGTATCTGGCCTTGAGTCATTTCAGATTTCTTTTTTCCAAGAGCTTGGTCAACCTTTATTTCTATAGGAAGGCCATGGCAATCCCACCCTGGAATATAAGGTGCGTTCAAGCCCTTCATCGTTTTTGACTTGAGAATAAAATCCTTAAGAATTTTATTCTCAGCATGACCAATATGGATGTTGCCATTGGCATAAGGAGGTCCATCGTGTAAGGTGAATGACGGGCACATCTTCCTAATAGATCGAATTCTTTGATACAGTTGTAGTTCGTCCCAACGTTGTAGGAGTTTTGGCTCCATTGTGGACAGACTGGCCTTCATAGGGAACTTAGTTTTGGGTAAGTTAATCGTTTCCTTTAGTTTCATAGTAGCTCATTAAAAGGAGAAGCAAACAAAATATAAAAGCAAATCTAAGAAAGAAATTATAATTAAAGTATATTGCTTTGTCCATGTGGTCAGCATTAAGGAATATCGAATCAAAGGTTTAATGACTATACAATTGTTTTGAATCTAGATTGATTTTGGAAAAACGGTTGGGAGAATTATGGTTTTATTAAGGAAATTCTTGTCAAAGATGAATAATTCCTAGATTTTGCAGGTAGGCAACCCTTTTAGGATATATCTCATCTTTTATTTAAATAACTATTTTGGTTTAGAAACATTACGTAATTAGTAAATTGAGAAACATAGAGTTCTAGAAGGGTTCTGATTTAATTACGGTTGACAAGAAAGATAAAAGATAATAAAAGGCTAGCTAGTATTAACCTCAGCCAGCAAGGTGATCGCATATACATATGCCTTCAGATATGGAAAATAACTCCTTAAACCCATTAAGCAAAAATAGTTTTCCTGATCGGCAAAAAGATCTGGGAAATCCTAAATTCAGTCTGAATTTGGTCATGCAAACGGAGTCTTGGTATCGTACTTTTTTTGGGAACCTTAAACAGATTTTTTTTAATGAGGAAAAGCAATATAAAATTACCGCTTTACCCGTAGAGACCCAATTGATTAGGGAAGAAAAGATTTGGTACAAAGGGTGCTGGTCTAATTTTTCTGCAGCATTTAGTAGAAAAAAAACAGAATATCAAATTACATCGAAACCCATTCATACAGATGCCCTTATAACGGAAATCCCCTGGTACCGAGAAATTTTTTCAGGTCTCAAATTCCTTCTTTTTAAGGAAGAAGTTCCTGAAATTCAAGTGACAGCCCAGCCTGTTGAAGTGCCAGAAATCTTTAGGGAATATAAGTTTAAATCCAGTTCAGTAGGTTTGTCAGTAGTGGTGCATGTTTGTTTTGTCGCTGCTATTATTATATTACCTCTCGTTTTTATTGCAGGACCAGAGATTACCGCCAATGAAACGGAACTTTATTTTGTACAAAACACTCCGTTGATTCTTAATTTGCCTAGACCTCAGCCTTCAGGTGGAGGGGGAGGAGGAGGTGTGAAAGCTCCTAAACCTCCTTCTAAGGGAAGGTTGCCGAGACCTTCCAATAGACAGTTTACTCCACCTACGCCAAGATTTATTGTACCAGCACCCTTACTACCGGTAGAACCAACGGTCGTCGTGCCAAAGCTTGCTCAACTACCAACAATTGATCTACCTGATTATGGTGATCCTCTAGGGATACCGAGTCCTCCATCAGCAGGACCAGGAAGTGGTGGTGGTATAGGAACTGGAACTGGAAGTGGCGTGGGTTCAGGGGATGGGACTGGAGTTGGCCCTGGAAAGGGTGGGGGTATTGGTGGTGGACTTTACAGGGTAGGAGGTGGAGTATCTCCTCCAACGATTCTAAGTAGGATTGAACCAGTATACTCAGAAGAAGCTAGAAAAGCCAAGTATCAGGGCGTTGTTGTTCTTTCGGCAATTGTTCGAAAGGATGGTAGTATTGAAATTGTTAAGGTTATTCGAAGCTTGGGTTTAGGGTTAGATGAAAACGCCATCGCAGCTTTAAAGCGGTGGAAATTTCGACCTGGGATGAAAGGGGGTAAGCCAGTTGATGTTGCTCTCAATATCGAAGTAAATTTCTCCTTGCGTTGACGACAATTTACTTACCACTTCACTTTGCAGATTCTTCCGTGTTTTTTAATTTCCCAATCAGAAAAAAGATTGCCAGACCACTAAAAAATAGAATGGGTAGTGGAACATGAATAGTTTTTTCAAGCCAAGGGAATACAGAAGTAATTCCAAAGTGTGGCGCTAGGATTGCAGTGGCATTAACCATAAAGTGGCTTGTCATAGCAGTTAACAGGCTGCCACTTCGGGTTACTAGTACTGCTAGTAACATCCCAGCTAGAGTAGCTGGTAGGATGAATACTAGGTTTCGATGAAAAATGCCAAACATGAGCGAGGAGATAATGATAGCTTGGGTATAATTGCCTGACCTGACAAGTAAATTAAGGATTAACCCTCTAAAAAACAATTCTTCACAAACGGATGGAATGACAGCCATAGAGAGGAGAATCCACACTAAGTTCCATCCAGATGAACTCTGAATCCATTTTTGGGCTTGTTGTTCGTAAAGAAAAACCTCCTCACTAAACTGACTTTGAAAATGGAGAGTTTCTTCTAACCAAGGTACGATGAAAACTCCCAATAAGATTGCCAAAAAGAAATGAGAATTGGAAATCAAACGTAATTTTAAAATGTTCTGGAGTTTTAGACCTGTGATTCTTACTACTAAAAGTGTTGTTCCAGCGACAACGACAATCTGCAGGAGGACCGAGCGAAGCCTTCCTCCTTCAGAGAACGACTGAGGGGCAAGCCATGAAGAAATAATCAGTACAAAAACAAAAGCCATAGTGGTCAATACACCGACTGGGACAGATTGTTTAATATCTTTTTGGTGTTTTAACATCAGATCTCTTTAATTTTTCTTTAGACTAGTTTTTTTGTCAGCCGCTATGGTCTGTTTTGGACTTTTTTATAAAAATATTTTTAATGAGCAGATTTATTTTTGTTTGGGATAGGTTCGGTTGTGTTCTGAAAGATTTTTTGTTCAGGATCTTTGTTGAGGGTAACTCCTGTGACTAGGATTCGAGAAGTTTTAGTAGGCCTCCGGGATAGGATTTTATGAGGTAATTTAAATCCATCAATTTGATTGTACTTTAAGTAATGATTCTGGCCCCGAAATATTCCAATTCCGTCTTTAGTTTCTCGCTCAATCTCAAATTCATATTTTTCAACTAAAAAATTCTTACTGTTAATCGAAAGTCTTCCCCGAATATATTCGTTATCGATGAATCCTGAAATCAAAACCTGTTCAAGGAAACGTCCTTCTTCTTTAATGTGACCACTATAACGATATTTGGAGAAAATTAGTAACAAGAGATCAGGTCGCAGAAAGGAAAGTGTTTCATTTCGCAGGGGAGATAATGATTTTGCAGGACGGGATAATCTTGTTCCATCAACTTCCACAAAACCTTGATTTTTGTCGAGAACAGTTATCACTCTGAGCCTATTATTAATGACTTCAGAACGGAAGAAGTCTGTGTCTTTAAAATGAGTTCTCATAAAAATTGGCTTTGAAGTTTTGGGAGAGACTGACTTAACTTGATATTCAAACAGGAAAGATTTCAGTGAAAGAATCTTTGCTTGGCCTCCATAAGCTGTGATTGATCGTTTAATTACTGAAGGCCTATTTCTAACTGTCTTGCCATCTTTACTTGGATTGACATCAGCTATAGATGTATATACGAGAGTGAGTAGACTTAAAAATAACCAGGTAAAAAAAGAGGAAACTTTTAAAGCATAAATGTGTTTTAAGAAAGATTTTGAAAGACTTTGAGAAATGGTATTACAAGGTTGAGGCATAGTAACCTTTTCTGGCTTTAACCCGTAGTCCTTTCTTTTTGGGAAGCCTAATTTTAATAGAACGATACTTTCCGTTCTGATTTCGATTTGAAGATTGGTAGCTCAGAAGGTACTGACTCCGCAATTCTTTTTCAATTGCATCAAATGCCTTCTTAAAATTTTGTGGCTTGTTAGGAAAAAAGGCAGTCCCTCCAGTGGCTCGGGCATACCTTTTTAGTGTGCCTGGACTTCCTCGATTAGCTCCAAAAAATCCACCAACCCTATTGGAGATGGAATAAATAATTGTATCTGCACGCTGAGCTGCTTCAATAGCATCTTTTCGTTTGAGCTTGCTTGTAGTGTCGGCCCCATCACTAATAAGAATAATGGCTTTACGACCGGTTTCAAATTTCAACTTCTCATCACTAGCCAAGAAAATGGCATCGTGTAATGAAGTGCCACCACCAATTGATACAGAATAAATTGCTTTTTCCAGATGTCTGAC
Source organism: uncultured Acidobacteriota bacterium (assembly GCA_964462735.1). Lineage (GTDB taxonomy): Bacteria > Acidobacteriota > Terriglobia > Versatilivoradales > Versatilivoraceae > JAKUNG01. The sequence continues at coordinate 22,821 of CAYWYX010000033.1, forward strand.
ACTAGTTGTAAAGTCTTGGATTAAAGAAACACTTCGATCAAAATTCATCAACATTGCTAGATCTTGTTTGCTAAGAACACTTTTGAGGAATTCAACAGCTGTTTGTTGTTCTAAGCTTAGAATATTTTGCACACTTGGACTTGTATCAATTAGTACTGCTAGGGTAAGTGGTAAGGTAACTTCTCGGGAAAAATGTATGATTTTTTGCGTCATTCCATCTTCTTTTAAAAGAAAATCGTTTTTGTTTAAAGTATTGATTAGTTGTCCTTGCTTACTTTGAACTGTACAAAGTATATTGACTAGGTTTACATCAACTCTTAGAGTGGTGATCTTCTCCTGGGAAGAAAAGGTGGATCGCACTAGTGCAATAGTTAGGATAGTGATCAGACACACAGTTATAATATAAATATTTCGAAAGGTTTGAGATTGTTTTAGTTGCTTCACACTTTCTCCAACGATGAAGGATCTATATAAATTATAAAGAGCTTTGACTTATCCGTAAATACCTCTTTAGAGTTATCTTGAGGTGAATGATTTAATCACTCTTGTAGTGGCACGTAATAAATTGCCCGGAATTGTTTCTGTCAATTTTTCTGAACTACTAGATCATGACTCGATGAAAATAATTTAGAAATTCTGATTGTTCTTTTTTTAGATAAAAACTATGGCGGTTAAACCAATAAGTTGTGTTGGCATTGTGGGTGCAGGAATAATGGGTCGAGGAATTGCTCAGGTTTTTATTCAGAGCGGTTGGCAAGTGATCTTAAGCGATCCTATTTCAAAACAACTAACATCAGCTATACAACAGATTAAAAAGGGATTGATTAGGGAAGTAGAGAAAAGCCGACTGAATTCTGGGCAAAAAGATATCATTTTAAAAAATATCAGAGCTGTGACAAGTTTGCTGCCATTAGCAGATGCAGATTTAGTGATAGAAGCAGTTAACGAGAAGCTGGATCTCAAGCTAGAAATTTTTTCACAGATAGGGAAAATTTGTGGTAAAAAGACTATTTTTGCTTCAAACACTTCCTCTATTTCAATTACTCAGCTTGGCGCAGCAGCTGGATTTCCTGGACGTTCTGTGGGGATGCATTTTATGAATCCTGTACCTCTGATGCCATTAGTTGAGGTAGTGAGAGGCTTGAAGACTTCTAAAAAAACGCTGTCCGTTATATGTGAGGTTGTGAAAAGTTTAAACAAAACTCCAATTACAATTAATGATTCTCCGGGCTTTGTGTCTAATAGGGTACTAATTCCAATGATCAATGAGGCTATTTTCTGTGTTTATGAGAGGGTAGGTTCCCCGGAAGAAGTAGACTCAATTGTGAGGCTAGGGATGAAACATCCTTTAGGACCTTTGGCTCTAGCAGATTTGATAGGGCTTGATGTTTGTTTAGATATCATGGAAACTCTTCATAGTGATTTTAAGGATAGTAAGTATAGACCTTGTCCTCTATTACAGAAAATGGTGTTAGGGGGATTTTTAGGCAGAAAAAGTGGGCAAGGATTTTATGTTTATAATAGTAGTAGAGATCCAAAAAAAAGATAATGAAGTTCCGTTATACTACCTAAGATCTGCGGAACAAAAATTGGCAACCTCAAAATAGGTGCAAGGGAGGAGAAATGGGAGACAATCTACCAGAGCGTGAACGGGCTGTTAAGTTGGTTTTATCTCAGATAGACAAGCAATTTGGAAAAGGGTCAGTAATGCGTCTTGGTAGTCGGGAGACCATTACTGATGGTATGGTCATTCCAACTGGATCCTTATCCTTTGATACAGCTTTAGGTGTTGGGGGAATGCCACGCGGTCGGGTAATTGAAATTTTTGGTCCAGAATCTAGCGGCAAAACTACACTAGCGCTTCACATTATCGCAGAGGCTCAAAAAATGGGAGGTATGGCTGCTTTTGTAGATGCAGAACATGCTTTAGATGCCGTTTATGCTTCAAAACTAGGGGTGGATGTAGATAACCTTCTTGTTTCACAGCCAGATAGTGGGGAACAAGCACTAGAAATTTCTGAAATGTTGGTTCGTAGTGGTGCCTTAGATGTCTGTATTATTGACTCAGTTGCTGCTTTAGTTCCTAGGGCGGAATTAGAAGGAGAGATGGGAGATTCCCATATGGGCTTACAAGCAAGGTTAATGTCGCAGGCTTTACGTAAGCTAACAGGTATTGTTTCCAAATCTAAAACCTGCCTGATTTTTATAAACCAGATTCGAGAAAAAATTGGTGTAATGTTTGGAAATCCTGAGACTACGACTGGTGGCAGGGCTCTTAAGTTTTATTCTTCTATTCGTGTAGATGTTCGTCGCATTGCAGCTATAAAAGATGGTGACGAGATTACAGGTAATCGAACGAAGGTAAAGATTGTTAAAAACAAAGTTGCGTCTCCTTTTCGTCAAGCTGAATTTGATATTCTCTATGGTTTGGGTATTTCTAAAGAAGGAGATCTTCTGGATCTAGGCGTTGAAAAGGGAATTGTCGAGAAAAGTGGTGCTTGGTATTCCATTAAGGGTGAACGAATGGGGCAAGGTAGAGAGAATGCTCGACAATTCTTAATTGATAATGAGACTGTTCAAATTCAAATTGAAGATGAATTGTGCCAAGTACTAAATATTCCTGCTAGAAAGAATCTTTCTAAAGAATGAAGAGTATGATGTGTTCAGTAGTAACTAACTGTAATTAAACCTGAAATAGGGATTGTTGGTTATTTGAAAATCTCGCGTAAGTGCTGAACAGTTTAAATGGTTTAAGAGCGAATAATTTTCTTTACGACGGTTAA
>CAYWYX010000034.1:0-24123 GCA_964462735.1 uncultured Acidobacteriota bacterium
GGAAAATTGCCCTTTAAATTATTCTCGAGTTGTTGGCAACTGTCTCCAAAAATTAGATAGCAGAGGCCCTTATCAGTGGCCGCGATTAAAGCACAACCAATGGGAGTATTGATAATTTGAAAATTTACTACGCGAGGCCTCACGAAACATCCTTATTATTGTCCAATAATTTTGACTAAAACTCTTTTTTTTCTGCATCCATCAAATTCCCCATAAAAAATTTGTTCCCAGGGACCAAAATCTAACCTTCCCTCGGTAATTGCTACTACAACTTCTCGACCCATAATTTGCCGCTTTAGATGGGCATCAGCATTGTCTTCACCGGTGTCATTATGACGATAGTGTTTAATTGGTTGGTGAGGGGCAACTTTTTCAAGCCAGTTCTCATAGTCATAATGAAGTCCTGGTTCGTCGTCATTAATGAAGACCGAAGCTGTAATATGCATGGCATTAACAAGAACTAAACCCTCAGTAATTCCGGTTTCCTTCAGGAACAATTCAATTTTAGGAGTGATATTAACAAATCCAGAGCGTGAAGATATTTCTAGCCATAATTCTTTTCGAAAACTTTGCATAATAATAAGAGTTTTAATGATCCTAAAAATTTTAAAATTTAAGGAGCTAGGCGTTCAATAATCCATTTATTATTGATTAAGCGTTTATATCGTAGCCGATCATGAAGACGATTAGGTCGACTTTGCCAGAATTCAACTGTCACCGGAGTGAGACAGTATCCTCCCCAAAAAGGAGGTAAAGGGATTTTTTTTCCATAAATTTTTTTTTCAACTTTTAGCCGCTGTTTTTATGAAATTTGGCGATTATTAATTATTTTACTTTGAGGAGATGCCCAAGCACTGAGCTGACTCCCAATTGGGCGAGTATGAAAGTATTTAGTCGATTCATCTTTCGAAATTCGAGAGACTTTACCAGAAATACAGATTTGGCGACCCAGTTCAATCCATGCTACAACTAGTGCCGCTTGAGGATTTTGAGCTAATTCCTGCGCCTTGCGACTTTCATAATTAGAAAAAAAAAGAAATCCCCTTGTATCAACTCCTTTTAAGAGAACTGTTCGAGCAGAAGGTTGACCCTCTTTAGTCGCTGTTGAAAGACAAGTTGCACCGGGTTCAAAAAGTTGTGCATTAACAGCATCCTTAAACCAGCTTTTAAACTGGTTAAGAGGGTCAGGGTGTAAATTAGCTTTATTTAAACCTATTTGAGAGTAGTGATTTTTTAAATCTTCAATGGCATCCTTGTCCATAATATTTGTCTTAAGAAAATTGTACATCTGTCAGCATTACTAGTGGTACAGTTTCCTAAGTATAATGTCAACATGTGGATAGTTATCATTCATAGTCTAAATGGAACTAGAAAAATTATAACAGATATATTGGTTACTTCCATATTCAGTACTGTAATGTGATGGAATTTCTATGACTCATTCACTGTAATATTGGATAATAACTAGATCTAATTATGATAGGAGCTAATAACTATGCAGGCAATTAAGATTGATTTATATAGTGATACAGTTACTCAACCGACTCTTGAAATGAGAAAATTTATGTGTCAGGTGGAAGTTGGTGATGAGCAGAAATATGAAGATCCAACTGTTAATTTGTTACAAGAAATGGTTGCAGAACTTCTAGGAAAGCAAGCAGGTTTATTTTTACCTTCAGGTACTATGTGTAATCAGATTGCTATTAAATTGCACTGTTCTCCTGGAGACGAAGTTTTGATGCACAGTCTAGCGCATGTGGGTTTTTCCGAGGGTGGAGCTTTAGCTGCATTGTCTGGAGCTATTCCAACTGGTTTACCAGCTAAGCGGGGGATTTTCAGTGCTGACCAAGTAAGAAAGGCTATTCGCCCGATTAATCGCTATGCTCCTAGAACTAGTGTAGTTTCGGTTGAACAAACCTCTAACGGAGGAGGAGGTACTCCATGGTCTCTAAGTGCAATAGAAGAAATAGCTAAAGTGGCTCGCGAGCATAACTTAATTCTACATATGGATGGCGCACGTTTATTCAATGCTGTTGTTGCCACGAGCACTCCAGCAAAGGATTTTTCTGCTCACTTTGACACTGTTTGGGTAGACTTTAGCAAAGGTTTAGGAGCTCCTGTTGGTGCGGTATTAGCTGGAAAGCAAGAACTGATTGAAGAAGCTTGGAATTGGAAGCAGCGGTTAGGGGGTGCTATGCGACAGGCAGGAATTATTGCTGCTGGGGGCATTTTTGCTCTTCAACACAATATTGATCGGCTAGCTGAAGATCACGAGAATGCAAAAGTACTAGCAGAGGGTTTAGCTGAGATTCCTGGAATACAACTTGATCCAAGTGAAGTTGAGACGAATATTGTAATCTTTGATGTTGCCTCAGCTACTGAGGCAATGACAGAAAAAGTTCTTCAGGAAGGTCTTCGCTTGAGTATACTAGGTCCTAACCGACTTCGAGCTGTAACCCACATGAACATTTCCCGACAGGATGTGAAAGAAGCTCTCAGGATAATCCGTCTTTGTTCGAGAGAAGGGTAGGGTATTATCTGTCACTTAAACCAATAAAGTGTCTAAGTATTTTTCATTTGATGATAGATCGGTTGCAGGTTATGTTGGATTTCTTTGTATTGTTGAAATAGATTGGAATAGAGCTCTATTTTTTCTGGGTCTGGGTAAAGTATTTTTACTTGTTGAGGTAGTTTGGAAATTAAATCTGTAATATTTCCTTTACCACTAATTCCAGCTAGTCCAAGGAGAGCTGCTCCATAACTTGAATCTACTTTGTGGGAAACTTTTAAAGGTTTTCCTATCACATCACAGATAATTTGAGTCCACAAAGTTCCTGCAGTTCCACCACCAACTGCAGTGATTTCCCCCCCTGAATTTCCAAGTTTCTCTAAAATTGTAAATGCATCACGCAGGGAGAAAGCAATTCCTTCATAGGCGGCACGAACAAAGTGTGCTGGACTGTGTTTAAAAGTTGCTCCAGTAAAACTAGCCCGAAGCTTACCATCCCAGTAAGGACAACGTTCTCCAGAAAGATAGGGATGAAAAAACAAACCTTCTGTTCCTGGTGGGATTGATTTTATTGACTCGTCCCAAGTTTCAAAAAGCGGAGGCTTTTCAGAACCGATGGTCTGAAAGACCCAGTTTAGAGCGGAGGTACAGGAGTTTGTTCCAGCTTGAGAATACCATAAAGGTTTTATGGGATGGGGATAGGTAATGAGTTGAGGATGTGGCTGAGGTTGCTCCAAAACCAATTGAATTCCTCCAGCCGTAGCTAGTCTCAGCAAGGACTGACCAGGAGTAATAACCCTAGCCCCATAGGTTTCAGCTGCACTATCTAGCGTACCATTGATGACAGGGATTTTTGTTGGAACACCAAGGTGATTTGCAGCTTCAATGCTTAACCGCCCAACTTCAGCAGTTGTTGGTAGAACTTGAGGTAAGTGAGTAGTGTTAAGACCAAGAGACTGAAGAAGAGTCTCCGACCAGCTTTCGGTATTTGCATCAAAGAGTAAAGAAGAAACAGCAGTCGCTGGGTCTGTTGTGATCTCACCTGTCAGCCAGTTAGAAATATAATCTTTTGAAAAAAGTACATTTTTTACTTTTGACCATAAATCTGGTTGATGTCTTCGTATCCAAAGAAGTTGAGGTAAACTCCAAGTAGGGGAGACTGCATTATAAGTAGTCCTGAGAATTTTATCTCCGAACAGTGAGGATAATTTTTCGACTTCTTTCAGGGATCTTTGGTCAGACCATAGAATTGCTTCCCTAAGTGGTTGCCTCTTAGAGTCCAGTAGGACTGCAATATGGGCAGCACTTGAAAGTGAAATTCCAACAATTTTCTCAGAGGGAATAGAGTTGGTTAAAAGAAGATGTTTTGTTGCTTTAATTATAGCCGGGATCCAGTCTTCGCATCGTTGCTCTGCCCAACCTGGCTTAGGAATGGATGTAGGAATATTAGCGCTGCTTGTAGCTAGGAGATTTCCTGATAGATTAATAGCACAGACCTTACATGATGAGGTTCCTAAGTCAATTCCCAGTACATAGTTCATATTTTTCTAGTAAGGAGCCTGAAGAGACCACAAACAGGTTTTCTCAAACTAATTTTAATTGGAATGTCAAAACGGGTCTCTTGAAATATTAGGACGGTCTTTAACCCTTTTTCCCAGCAGCCTCTTCTGGTGATTGGGGTCGATTAGTAACATCTCCACCTAACCATCGGTAGGGTCTGGGGTAAAGTGTCATTGAACGGTCTTGAAGGGGAAGTTTGACTGGCAGGTTCCCCAGTTGGGCTGATAATTTACAGGCAATTGCAATTTCAAGAGCTTGGCGTAAATCATGGCCAGAAATGAAAAGTTCTGTGCCCTTTTCAACTGCATCTATAAAAGAACGTATTGAACTAGTCAGATAATCATCGCCATACCAAGGATTTGAATCAATACTAGGGATGGTACCTTGTGTTTTTTCAAAAAAATTAGTCCATGGAAAAGGTGCGTAGTTAGGATCTATTTCCTGACGAGCGCCACTGTTATCTTTACCACTAAAAATTTGAGGAGATGCCCAATTCCATCGTATTAAAGCATTTTCAGTCCATACTTCGACGCCAGAATAAGGGGTCTTTTTCCCAAAAACTGAAGTTTTTAGTCCCGAATTTAGTTTAAACAGACCATTTATGACCAGTCCTTCGTCATCCTTTTCTGGGGCTAAAGCTTCAAGAGGACTTCCCCAAGCAATAACTTCATCCACTTCAGTTTTTGTAAAGAGTCGAAGAACCGAAAGGTGTTGGCAACCACCTCCAGAAATTTCACCACCAAAGCCATGAACAGAAGTTCCAATTTGTTTACCCCATTCCCCTGAATGGAGTCGTCTAGCAGCTTCTTGGACATCCCACTTTGCCCTTTGAAGATTTCCACCAGCAAAGACCGTACCACTTTTTTTACAAGCGTCTACCATGGCATCTGCATCAGCCAATTTAGCTGCAATAGGCTTGTCTGTGGAAACGCCTTTAACGCCAGACTGAGCACAGGCAATTACCGCTTCTTTCATATACTTACTAGGAGTAATTACAGCTGCAATATCAGGTACAGTGTCTTTCAAAAGGCTATTGACATCTTTGTATAGTGCCTTAACCCCAAAACGTTCGCCTACTACTTTACGTCGTTCCGGGTTCCATTCAGCAATTGCAACTAGCTCTGTATCCGGCATTGCTCGGTAGACTTCTGCATAATATTGACCCATTCTCCCGCATCCAATGATAGCTACTCGATGTTTTTTTTTCTTGCTGCTAGCTTCCTCAGGTCCGGTTAGAGAAGTTGCTGAAGAACATCGTAAGTTGGTTGCAGCTAGGGTTAAAACAGCTGATTTCAGAAAAAATTGTCTTCTATACATAGTGGCAGTTCATTTTTAAGAAAAAATCTATCAACCTAAAATGTATGTTAGCAAATTATCTGGGGAATCTCTATGTTTAGATTAGGAGCTCTTCGTAGCCTCAGTGCTAAATATCAACGTCCGTTTTATAACAAAAATTGAAGTAAGGAATTTTCATTTTCTTAAAATTCCCGATCATCAAGTGCCCACCCTGAACGCCACTTCATGACTTGTTCCCCTCCAGGTCGCTTGGGAGGGACAAAAATTTGATCAATCTCTTCGATGTCCTCGTTTGGAATTATTTTGGCTGAGGCTTCCACTGCAGCCTGGAGTTGCTTTTCATTACTAAAGCTGAGAACAATAGAAGAAATTATTGGACGCCGTAATAGCCAGGCTACAGCATATTCAGTCATACTTAAACCACTTCGACTAGCTATTTTTTGGAGGATTTCCAATTTATCAAATAAATGACTATCCATGCTTGTTAGCCAAGCTTTTTTCTTACCTGCTCTTGTACCTGTAAAATCTGTCTGTCCGCGATGATATTTACCTGTTAAGATTCCACCCATCAATCCTTTGTATGTCATCAAACCAACATGATAGTTCAAACAAGCTGGTATGTGTTCTAGCTCGATTTGGCGATTTAAGAGACTATATTCGGGTGAACTGACTGAACACCGTGTCCAGCCATAACGTACTGATAATTCACAAGATTTGGCCATAAGCCAAGAAGGCCAGTTTGAAACACCAATGCAACGAACTTTTCCAGATCTAACCAACTGATCTAAAACTCCCCAGACATCTTCTACTGGGATTGAAGGGTCCATCCTATGTGCCAGAAGAATGTCAATCCAATCAGTCCTGAGCCGGCGAAGACTGTTCTCTATTTCAAGCAATAAATGACGAGCAGAAAGTCCAGCATCTAGGGGGCCAGGTCCATTGGGGTTGCCCAATTTAGTACAAATTACAACCCGATTACGCTTTCCAGAGAGTGCTTTTCCAAGGATTGTTTCACCTATACCACCACTGCTGCCAAACCATCGTCCATAACCTTCATAAACGTTAGAAGTATCAAAAAAATTGATGCCCTCGTCTAAGGCACATGCAACTAGGTTCTTACATTTTTTTTCGACTAAAGGATTTCCAAAATTGACTGTACCAAAACAGATCGGGGATATATTCAGTCCTGTTCGTCCTAAAAAACGGTATTCCATGTTAATTTTTCCAAGGGCTCTGAATCTTTTATTTGTTTTAGTCAGATACCATAATTAAAGGCGAGTAGAAATCTTGGTATGTATAATTTCCCTGTTAAACAGAAGCTGGGTTTTAAGTAGAAGCTAAATATTGGTTTTTGAGTAAATACACCTAAGTTTAATCTAGCATCATTTGATTTAATTGATTTAGTAGCTTTGATAATCAACCGTTTATACTCTAAAAGATAATGATATCATCTTTGAGTAACTTACGCTTTGATATGGACTATCAGTACTGGATTAATTGAAGAGTTCTCTAATGAGCGAGCAGTTAGGGAATTTTTCCTGATTAATTTTTTTAATAATATCTAGAGTTCCAAAAGGATACAGAGAAAATAGTTTTCTAGGAATCATTTTCAGAACGTTTGTACTTCTGATTATTAGTTTTACTTGTTCTGGAATATTTTTAATATTGTACATTAGATAACTGAAATTCTTGCAATGTCAAAGAAAGAGGGAAAATGAAATGAAAGGGACTCAACGCTTTGGTTTCACCTTGTTAGTTGCATTAGTAGGAAGTATCTGGTTTCTTACCCCAGATTCGTTAGAGAGCCAGAGGCTGACGATGGAGAAAGTTGTCGATAATCTTTATGTGATATATGGAGCTGGTGGTAATGTTGGAGTATTCATTACAAAGGAAGGGGTAATTCTGATTGATGACAAATTTGAACAACATGTCCCAGAAATTATTAAAAAAGTTAAGACCATCACTGATCAACCGGTTCGATATGTAATAAATACACATCACCATGGAGATCATGTTGGAGGGAATCCTTCATTACTCAATACATCAGAGATTATAGCTCATCGCAATGCCCGAAAAAATATGGTTAACAAATCACAACCAGGGTTGCCTAGAGTAACCTTTAACCAAGAGGCCACAGTTTTCTTAGGGGGTCAGGAGGTGCGTATTTATCATTTTGGGTCCGGACATACCAATGGAGATTTAGTTGTCCATTTTCCAGCTCAGAAGGTTATTCATTCAGGGGATCTATTTGTCAAAGGGAATTTTTTTGTCGACTATGCATCTGGGGGAAGTAGTCTTGAATGGGACAAGGTTTTTTTTGCAATGTTAGAGCTTGAGTTTAACACGGTAATTCCTGGACATGGGCAAGTTGCCAATCGTAATGACGTAATCCAACAGAAGAAGGATTTTGCAATAATTCGTCAGCGAATTCAAAAGATTATCCAACAGGGAGGATCACCTAATCAGGCTGTAGAGCAACTGAAACTAGATGATCTTCCAGGTTGGAAGTTTACGAATCTTATGAAACGCAGTCTAGAGGGCCTTTTTAATGAGTTAGCCGAGTAAACTGTATTTTGAGTTTATAAGGGAATTTAATTTTGGTGGTTTCAATGAATCGTGGGGCTAGAATAAAAGGGGAGGGCAGATGATTAAAGGACTCCATCACACCAACATTGTAGTTTCAGATATGGAACAAACTAGAGAGTTTTACACAAAAATTTTAGGTCTTGAAATATCGTTTGAAACCCTAATAGAAGATGCTGAGTTTAGTCGTGGAGCTGGTTTTCAAGATACCAAGGTTTCGGCAACTTTCTTTTCGGTGCCGAACTCCAGTATTTTAATAGAAACCTTTCAGTATTTGACTCCAAACGGGCGTTCAATACCCTCTGATTCTAAGGCTAATGATAAAGGATTTGGCCACATATGTTTTGAAGTATCTGATATTGAACAGGCTCATCGGAACCTGCGAGAAAAGGGAGTTGAATTCGCATCTAGTCCGGTTACGATGGATAATGGAGTTCGTTGGTGTTACTTTTATGGACCCGACAAAGAACGTTTAGAGTTGTTAGAACTTCCAGATTCAAAGGAATAATCTGGAATTATTGCAGAATTTTTTTTCATCTACGATGCTACAGGTACAGGTATAAAAGTCTAGTAATCAAGGAGATAATTGAATTTAATAAAAAGAGCCCGGCCTAGTGTGTGACGGGAGACTTGGTGAGGATCAATAAAACTTGAGGTCATATGTCTGGTATTAAAAACAACAAAAAACCCAGTACTGGATGTTGACATCAACCCTAAACGAAAATTGTGACCAAAAGATTTAGATAGACTATTGTATTGACTGAGAGTTTGAAAGAAACTCTTTGAGGTGAATGACCAGTTAAAACGTAAACCGATCAAGTCGGCATTAAAGTTGCCAACGGGCAACTTAATAGAATTATGGACATAAGAACTAGTCCAAGATAGGTTTTGGTTTTGCCGGTAACCCCCGTTTAAATTGAGGCTTCGAATATTTCCATTGTAAAAACCTCCAGCTGCAACATTGCCACCTGCAAAGATTCGAGCACTCCCATCAGTTTGAACATTTGCAATTATTTCGTTGAACCCATACCGGCCTGAAGGAACTGTAATCCCTGGAGTAATTTCAAAGGGTTTGTCTAATCGCTCGAAACTATGGTTAAGAGCAATTCCACTTCGGCCACCATTTTGCCAATGTGAGTCAATATGGTAGTGCTGAAAGTCTGATTCCTTATTATTAGTTCGTAGTTGGTACCAAGTTTTTCTGGAAAAGTGAGGAGCAAAGTCACGGATTATCTTACTATCGGGATAGAAGGTATATCGATAGAAGTACTCTGGTTTACGAAAATTAGTGCGACGAACAAAACCAGCTTCAGGATTAAAATTGCGACCAACTTCCATATAGGCGAGGATGAATTCGTGAGTTGAGTCGTCATAATTAAGACGGGAGGAATAGGCATGATCCTCATTTGGGAGTCCTGGGGTTTTAGTTTTTGCGACATAGCTAAATAAATTGGCGAATTCACCTAAACCTAGATTAACATCGGCACCATAAGTTCGATTGTAATCTGAAGAACTCAAGAAGTTGGAAGATGACTGACGATTTACTCCAATGAGGCCAATTGAAGAGCGATTAGGTAGTTCTCGACTAATTCTAGCCACACTAAAGTTGTTAGCTGGCACACCATCACTAACTTGGCGAGTTTGCATATTCAGCAACCCCACCTGGTATGATCCTATTTTGCCACTTAGTCGCGCTCCTCCATTGATTGGCACAGGTTCTTGGTTTTCGTCGATCCCTATTCTTCGGGAGAAGAAAACTTCAACCTCTCTAGCTGATCCAAACTCAAAAAATCCAGAATTTTCTAGAAAGAAAGAACGTTTTTCAGGAAAGAATAAATCAAATCGAGTTAAGTTGACTTGCTCATCATCAACCTCTACTTGGGCAAAATCGGTGTTGATTGTCCCATCAAGAGTAAGACTAGAAGTTAAACTGTATTTAAGGTCAAGGCCGATATTCTTTTCAATTGTAGATTCATAATTTAGGGGGGTGTAATCCTGACTAAAACCACCTAGAACATAGGGAAGTAATTTAAGACTTCGGTGATTTTTAAGATCTAAACCGTAAAGAGTTCCTGCCAAATCTACTTGGCGGAATCGAAATGCCCTAGATATAGGTGACCAGTATGAAATTTCGTTACGACGCCTTAAATTTCGAGCAATATTTAAGCCCCAGGATTGATTCTGACCTGGCTTAAATCTTAATGTTCGAAAAGGAATAATCATCTCACTTTCCCAGCCGCGCTTAGTTATTTGTGAGCGAACTTGCCATACTCCGTCCCAATTTAAATTTTCAGCACTTGAACCTCCTCTTTGAGTTCCACCGCCTCCAGCTCTAGCAGGTCCACCTCCACTTCCTCGACTTTGACCTGCTTTAGAGATCTGAGCATCATGTTCAATCCCAGTGGGATTAGTTCCAAAAATGAAGGCATTTTGTCCATCATGGAAGGTGTCTAGGAGTAACATGATGAAATCAGAATCATATTTTAATCCATCACGTTGGTTACGATTAATAACAATATTTTCCGGCTGTGAGTCAAAACAAATAATTCCCACGTAGAGGTTTTTCTCATCGAATCCTATTCTTACTTCTGTTTTTTCTTTTGATAATTCTCCCTCATCAGGATTTCTTTGAACAAAGGCAGTAGCAGATTCCATACTTAACCAAATGGGTTCTTCAACGAGCCCATCTAATTGAGGAGGCTGATCAATGCGATAAGCTTGAAGCTTGCGATCGTTAGTTTTTTCGTTTTGAGTTTCTGCAAAATAAATCGTTGGAACTACACTAAAGGAGAAGCTTATCAAAACGAGTAGAATTGAATGCAGCATAAAGAAAAGAAAATAAATGACTTATTAGGTTCTAGTTTTTATTTTTTCTGGACCCAATCGAAAATGATTGAGGAAGTTCTTTTGTAATTGTCATAACCTCTGCACCAGGGCAATTTTGGGGATGACCAAACCCTCCTTGACTGACACTAAGACCGGTACTAGGGTCTACTTTCATGTCGAAGATGATGTTGTCATCTCCTGTTGGACTTAGGCCTACAGGAACGTAGTCCAGATTTAAAGTGTCTCTCATTTTCCATGCGATTACGTGATCTGTACAAGAGGTGTCTCCACTTACTCCCAATGCACCAAAAAGATTCCCCTCTTTGTCATATAAAGCAAGACCTCCTCCAAATACGTTAATACCTCCTATTTTTCGGCCTAACATGGGATCTTTAACGCTTCCGTAGTCTTTGGGGTCACCTCTGTAGCCTACGCGAAGGTTAATGGGGTTACTGAATTGCAAGCCAAATAAGCTTCCACCGGATTGAACGGCGGAATAGAGATTAGCGGTCGATAATGATAGACCAGGCAGTGCACCCCCTGCTTTTTTAGGCAGACTAAAAGCATTGGCGGTATTTGCCTTTTGTGCCGAAATAATTCGGCTCCCAGGCCACTGGCTCTCCCGATCTTCTCCAGAAAAGGTTACTCCGCAAACGATTCCATCTCGATTAACAAGCGTAGCCCACATATCGTTTCCTAATCCACCATTACCTGATGGATCTTTGACAACTTCTTTAAGAACCTTACTCAGTTCATAATAGTCAGGTAAATTTTCACAGACTTTTTTGGTGTCAAATTCATCTTGTCCAAACAGAACTAACGGAGCAACGACAAGAGTTATTAAAACTACTCTACAAAATGTTTGGTTGAAATCTGTTTTGGTTAAATTCATCAATTATCCTCGTTTTCGTTTAATCAGTCCCATATTGATGGTGGGACTCTAACATGCACATGTACAAGTAGCCAAGTAGTTCAAAAAAGTTTTAGAGTTTAAACCTGTTAAAATATTCAAGAAAAAGACTCATTTTAATGGTGAAAGGTGTATTAGATTCTATTGTTTAAATAGAATCAGTTTAGTTGATTCAATCATAACAACAGTTAGATTTAATCTAGACTAAATCCATTCTAAAATAAAAGATAAGACAGTAAATAGTAATATACCCATTCTTATTTTTCAAAAACTTAGTCATAAAAGCTTGAGATGTCAAAAATGACTGGGTTTGACATATATAGGGGAACATTGACAATTAATAAACCGCTCTCTATATTATTTATACGTAAATACTTTAGTTAAACAGAAAAAAAATTATAAAGAGGGAGATAAACCGTGGCGACATTAAGAATTATGCATCTCGTCACAATGACTTTTTTAGGGTACACCTGGTTTTTGAGTGCCCTATATGCCCAAGATCCAAAGCCTCGGCTTACTGAACCCCGCCTTATTTCTATTCATCCTTTGGGAGGAAAACTTGGTTCAAAGTTGAGTGTTGAAATTCAGGGTTATCTTCTGGATGAAACCAAGGGAGTTTGGTTTCCAAACAGTAATCTCACGGGCAAAATCCAAAAGATTAATGAGCTAACAAATAATACGGATAGGGTTGAATTGTCAGGAAATGATAATGCAAAAGAATATATTCTTTACAGCGTGCTGATTAACTTGGAGATTCCACTTAAGACTGACGTTGGTAGCCATACCTTTTACCTGATTTCCCCTCGAGGTATTTCTAATCCTAAAAAGTTCCGTGTTGATTCGAAGTCTGTTAATCAAGAACAGACTAAATCTCATCAAACTGGAACAACTGCCCAGCCAGTAAGTTTCCCTTGTTTTATTAATGGAACGATTACCAAAGATGGAGAAGTAGATTTCTATTCCTTTGAAGTTTCTAGGAATCAAAAACTCAGATTTGAGGTTTTTTCTTCAGTTAGTAAACGAGCTAGAACTGCAGATCCCTATGCTGTTTTTCTGGATCCTGAATTGACTCTCTATGAGTTGACAGGAAGTTGGTTCAATTCTAAACGAACAAAGAGACTGGCTTACAACGATGAACCAATTTCATTTCATATTAGTAATCAGCCTAGATTGGATTATAAATTTAATAATAGTGGCAAATTTCTAGTTGCTGTCGGTTCTTTTCTAGGTAAAGGAAGTCCACACTATGCTTATCAGTTGCACATTACTCCTCAGAGCCAGCTGAATATTGAACAAGAGCACAGTAAGCATGACCGAGATAATACCACTATCTTCTGGAAAGAACGTTCTTTTGAAAGAGTACTTACAATAAATAGATTAAAGAATCTTTGGCTTAGAACAGCCAGTTCAAGTGGTCCTGTAAAGAGTGTAGATTCTTCTAATAGGAATGATTCCTCGATTAATGCCCTCCCTGTTCTTGTTAGAGAAATGGAACAGTACGAGCGGGAAACACAACCCTTAAAATTAATACTTCCGAGTATTATTGAAGGAGTGATTAGTTATCCTGGTGATATCGATCAATATGAATTTCATGCTCAACGGGGCCAACAGTTAGCATTTGAGGTTGAAACTCCAAATACGGTCCCTCCAATTTTTAACCCCCATTTCAATGTCAAAAATAGTGAGGGCAAAGAAATCTTTAGCAATCTTTACAAACGGATTAGTAGGGGTTTTACTTTTTATCTGAAGACAGTTGAACCTAAGACTCTTTATACTTTTGAGCAAGAAGGAAAATATATTTTGCAGATTAAAGATTTAACTCAACGTTTTGGTAATGGAGATTTTCGTTATCGTTTGTTGGTGAGAAATCAGATTCCTCATTTAGGAGACATTCAGACTGAAGTTGATCAGTTGACTTTGGTTGCTGGTCATGCAAAAAAGATCTTGTTGACGACTGATCAGGAAGAAGGTTTTTCTGGCGATGTCGCTATTAGCGTAGAAGGACTGCCTAAAGGTGTAAGAATCCTTCCTGGAACTGAGGTCAAGGAATTTAAGGGGCTCAATCCTGATGAAGGTCGGAAGGAGAGATTCATACCCTTGAGTCAAAGTGTAACAATTGTTTTCTTGACAGAGAAAAGAATGGCAGGGAGTTCATCCCCCCATCTGCTTAGGCTCATAGCCCAGCCAATTTTGAAGGGAGTTCTCGGTAGACCTTTATTGGTAAAGGAAATTCCTATGATGATTATTCGTTCTGAAGAGAGAGTAAAAAAGAGTTAACTAATGGTAATTTTTCTTTCTTTCTTAAAACGACAATTATGGCTTTTTTTTCAAGGCTTAGTTTTTGTTTTAATGGTTTTAAATCAAGCAGGTGATTTTTCAATGGTTCTGTCAGCAAGTGAAAGTACTGACGGCAATAGGATAAAATCTCTCCAGCTTGAGCCCAACGAGATTAGTCTTTGGGGATTTAATGCTTCCCAGAGATTTTTGTTGATGGGGGAAAGTGCAGAGGGAATGAGGATTGACCTAACACACCAAGGTAGCTTTAGCATTTCTAACCACCAAATAGCACGTTTGGATGGGGCTAATCGAATAGTTGCCTTGCAGGATGGTGTAATTATTCTAAGGGCAGAATTTCAGAAACTTTCGGTTCAAACAAAGATTCAAATAAAAGGTACAAACCATAAACGTCCCTTTAGTTTTGCACGAGATATTGGAGGAATTCTTACCAAACGTGGGTGCAATAGTAATGAATGCCATGGCAGTGTAAAGGGTAAAGGAGGTCTTAAATTGTCAGTCAACGCACTTTATCCTAAAGATGATTATAGATGGATTATTCAGGGAGGAACCTATCAAGTACTTAGCCCTGAACCACTTGGAAACCTTAGTTCTAGAATTGATCTAAAAAAACCTTCTCTAAGCCTGCTATTAAAAAAACCTACTCTTGAATTACCTCATGGAGGAGGTGAACGCTTCAGTCCAAAGTCTGCTGACTATAAAGCGATTCTCCACTGGATTCAGGATGGTGCATCCTATGGTGAAGACGAAGAAAAAAATACGGCAAGGATCATTCGTCTTGAGGTCTTACCACGTGAGATATTATTGGATAGTGACGGAAAACAACAACTACTTGTTACTGCTGTTCTTGCAGATGGTCACCGCGAAGATCTGACGAAGCAGGTGCACTATGAGTCCAACAATATGGATGTAGTGCAAGTTGATGATTCTGGTCTGGTTCAAGCGAACAACCTAGGTGAGACAGCTATAATAATTAGGGCTGCTGGTTATGCAACTACTATTGCTGTTGGCGTGATTAGGGAGAGTATTCATGTTTATCCAAATCTTGTTGAAAACAACTTTATAGATCACAATATATTTGGAAAATTAGAAAAATATAGAATTATACCTTCAGACTTGTCAAATGATGTCGAGTTCCTTAGACGTGTATGTTTAGATTTGACAGGAACATTGCCTCCGCCGGAAAAAACAAGAGAGTTTTTAACTAATAATGATTCTGATAAGCGAAAAAAACTGATTGAAACCCTTTTAAGTTCTCCTGAGTATGTAGATTATTGGACCTATCGATTTGCTGATCTTTTTAGGGTAGGTAAGGCTGTTCAAGGTTTTACTAAGTATAGTCGACTATATTGGGAGTGGATCAGAACTTCAATTGAACAAAACAAACCATATGACCAGATAGCAAGGGAGAGAATTTCAGCTCAAGGCTTTGGTGGAGCTGATTTTCACTACTATCTAATTGGGGGTGATCTACCTGTTCCACAGGATATGATGAGCGAACAAATACGGGTATTTTTAGGTCGCCGCTTGGATTGTGCTCAATGCCATAATCATCCCTATGAACCTTGGAGCCAGAATCAGTTTTGGGGAATGACTGCCTTTTACGGTCAGTTAACACGTGTCGGTGATATTAATACTTTTACGGCCCCTTATAACATAATTTTTGATGATCCTAATGGACATGGGAAAATGGGTAAGGGGGGACCTGTCATCCATCCTCGAGATAAGAGGGTAGTTATACCAGCATTTCTAAATGGAGATCTAATAGAAAAAAATGGGACTGTCGACCCAAGGTCTGAACTAGCGGCTTGGATTACAGATCCCATGCAGTCTGATTTTTCAGAAGCGATTGTAAATCGAATCTGGGGACAGTTTTTTGGTCGTGGGATTGTTAATCCTGTCGATGATTTTAAATTGGCAAACCCTGCTACCCATCCCATGCTTTTAGCAGTTTTAGCGAAGGATTTTCAAGAGTACGGTTATGATTTGAAACATCTTATGCGACGAATAACGAGGTCTCAAACATATCAACTTTCCAGTGTGCCAAATGTTAGTAACAAGATTGACCGATCTAATTATTCTCGTTCTCATCCAAGACCGTTGGATGCAGAGGTTTTGTCTGATGCCATCTCCCAAGTTCTAGAAGTTAGTGAGAAATTTGGGTCAATGCCAGAAGGTACAAGGGCCATCAATTTAGTGTCTAATGACATGTATGCCTCCAGATTTTTAAATCTTTATGGGCGGCCTAACCGGCAGATGATTCCTCAGAGGAAGGTTGAGGCCAGTTTAGGACAGGCACTTCACTTTTTGGCAGGACCAACCTATACTACAAAATTATCACGGAAGGGTAGTCGCCTTGATCGTTTGCTTGAGAAGAATATATCTAATATGAAAATCATTGAAGAGTTCTACCTATCTTCCCTTTGTCGTTATCCTACTCAAAATGAACATCGAGAAATAGTGGGTTGGGTTAGAGAACAACCCTCTCGTCAAAAAGCATTAGAAGATGTTGTTTGGGCTCTGATTACTTCTCGGGAATTTGCTTATGTTCACTGATTAAATTAGGAATGAATTAAAAGAGATTTTAAATGGAGAGCAAAATCATGAGAGCATCGCGCTATTTTAGTAGTAAGGCATCAACTCTCTTGAGGCGAGATTTTTTGAGAGCAGGAGGATTAAGTTTGCTTGGGCTTAACCTGAGCCAATACCTAGCGTTTCGAGAAGTAACGGCTGCGACCGGTTCTATTCCAAAAGCTAAGGCCCAGTCCTGTATCCTACTTTGGTTAGAAGGTGGACCAAGTCAGGTAGATACTTGGGATCCTAAATCCAACAGTAATTTTAAACCAATCTCTACTAATGTAGATGGTATTCAAATTTCAGAGTTGCTCCCTCGTGTGGCTAAGCACATGGACAAGCTATCAATTATTCGATCAATGCATACCGAAGAAATTGACCACCCCGAGGCAGCTCATTATGCCATTACTGGACATCGTCCAAATCCTGCTATGCAGTTTCCTAGCTTAGGATCAATCATGGCTAAAGAGCTGGGACCACGCAATGGTCTCCCTGCTTACGTTCGCCATGGTGGACATGAAGATTGGAAAGGTTATGAGAAGTATTTCGGACCAGCATTTATCGGTCCAAAGTATGCGCCTATGGTTGTACCTGATCCCGATCGCAAAAATTTTGCGGTGCCAGATCTTTCTTTACCCAAGGAGATTTCACTTGACCGTATTCAGGATCGGAGGTCATTGCTCCAAATTGTCGACAAAATTTGTCGACAGAAAGAAGAGATTGCAGACTTTAGCAGCATGGACACTTTTACCGAACAGGCACTCAATATGATTCTTGCTCCTGGTGTCAAAAAAGCTTTCGATCTTTCACAAGAAAGTGAAAAAATTAAGGATGCATATGGACGGCATGGCTTTGGTCAGAGTGTATTATTAGCCCGCAGGCTAGTTGAGCATGGATGTCGATTTGTAACTGCCGCCGGTTATAAATACAACGAGTGGGATTCTCATGGCAAGAATGATGAGGCACATCGAGACAAGCTTTGCCCTCCTTTGGACCAAGCTCTTTCAACCTTGTTAGAAGATTTGCAACAACGAGGTTTGTTGGAGTCAACGCTGGTTTTGGTTATGGGAGAGTTTGGACGAACTCCTAACATTAATCCTATTAATGGGCGAGATCATTGGTCTAATTGTTGGTCACTGGCTTTGGGGGGTGGAGGAATAAAAGGAGGTCAAATTATAGGTGCTAGTGATAATCGTGGGGCACAGGTAGCTGCTGGAAAAGTGACCATTGGGGACCTCTATGCTACGCTATTCAAGGCGTTGGGGATTGATTGGGAAAAAACCTATATGACCCCGGTGGGGCGGCCGATCAAATTGGCTAATTCGATTGGAGATGCTACGGGGATCCCTATTGCTTCCTTAATTTAAAATCTTAGTGTAAAGATCAAATTATATTTAAATACAATTTTTAGGTGTGACCAATGCGAATTTACCCTTTAGAAGTAATTGTTCAACGAAAAGATAGAACTGAAAGACGGTCAATACCAATTGGATCAGTTGCCGGTGCTAGATTTTCTTCCAGAGATATTGCTGGTATGCGTCAGGAACTTGACGAGATGTTAGCTCGAGGTGAATCAGGAACAAAAACGAATCCTGCAATTTTTCATGTTGGTCGATACCTTCTGACACAGGATGCAGAATTTGAGGTACAAGGACCGTTGACAGGTGGTGAAGCTGAAATTGTAGCTATCCTTGATAGGGATGAAATTTTTATTACAGTAGGCAGTGACCACTGTGACAGGGAATTAGATCCATTATTTCAGGATAAGCCCAAGCAAATGTGCCCTCATCCTATTGGTTCAGTGGCCTGGGCTTATAGTGATGTCAAAGATCACTGGGATAGCCTTAAAATATCTAGCGAGGTAACCGTAGGTAGTAATAGAGTACCCTTTCAGGATAGTCCTGCTTCTGCTTTGGTTGATTTGGAATATCTTTTAAAAATGGAACATGTACAGGCTTTGACACGTCCCTCATTCTTATATTGTGGATCAGTGCCATATCCTCTGGATTCTACCGTCAGTGCTATAAAGGAATTATCTCTTCCAGAAGAGACTGTACATGGTGTCGGGAATTCTTTCATAGGTAGACTGCATGATCCTGTTCTAAATAGAACAATTGAACACAGTTATCGGGCTATTTCTGTTGGAGACGATTTGGCTGAAAGGCAGTAATTAAGTTTCTGGATACCTGGCTCTCAGGTTTTTATTCAAACTATCCTGAAAAGCTATACGACATATAGGTTGGGGGCAATATATGAGAATCTACAAGCAAAACCTTACTGGACTGGTTGGGGTCGGATTGGCTATCACAATGCTGATGGTGGGTTGTGGGACCAGTTCAAAAAAAATAACATCGAAAGAGACTGAACCAGCTTCTCTTATGAAGGTCATTACGAAACCAACGGTTATGACAAAAGAGTTAGGTGGAGTTCATCCGCCGTCTAAGGACACGTTGGAAAAAATGCATCGATCTCAATATATTTTGCATGCCAAGGATAACAAACTTACTCAGATCCCAGTAAAAAAAGTGTTACTGCCCCATGCTCAACCAATGAACCCCCAAGCGGGAACTTCAGTTGACCTAGATTCAAAGGGTAATGTCTATGTTCGACAAGATAAAACACTATGCCAATCTACCGATGGTGGAAAAACTTGGAAGGCTAAGGAAATTACTTCTCCTTCTGGCTACTCGATTTCTCAAACAGGGAGATGGAAAGTTTTGGATAATGGTTCGTTTATTTGTGTGGCGGTAAAAACCGGGAAAGATGAGCGTGGACCAGCTGAGGTATGGAGTTCACAGGACGAAGGTCAGTCTTGGAATAGCATTGCCAAGATCAATATAGATATGACAATGCCAGGCTCAGAAGAAACTTATGATGAACGTTATGTTCATCGTGGACTGGATAGGCTAAAGGATGACACTTTATTGTGGATGATTGATGTTCGATCTGATGCAGATCCAAAAACTGAACTTCCTAGAAATCACGGTCTTTTCCAATTCCGTTCTGACGATGGTGGCCAAAGCTGGGAGGGTCCTTTGTTGGTATGGGATTGGGGATCAGAAGGAGCAGTGACAACGCTTCCTTCTGGAAATCATTTAGCTACCCTTCGTTATCAGCGTGATCGGAATCCACAGGACTCTCCTGAAACTATTAAGTACATGGGAGCCTATCCGAAAACACCTGACAAGCTTGGTTTTAAAAATGTATTTCTAATGGATTCAACAGATGGCGGTGTCAGTTGGACTCGACCTCGAATGCTGACTACGGTTTATGGTCAAACTTATGGAAGCCCTTTGTCTCAGAGTGATGGTACGGTAGTTGTCATACACGATACTCGTTATGGCCCAGGGGGGCCTGGCAGTCGTGCTCTGATTAGTCGGGATGAGGGTAAAACATGGCAAGATGAGGTGTATTATCTTGACGCTACTAATTTCACTGGCAGTTACAGTGCAAGTGTTGTTTTTGATGATGATACTATCCTAACAATTGCTGCTTCTTCAGTGGCTTATTCCTGGGAACAGGTTAAAGACAAAACAGATCTTTATGCCATTCGTTGGAAGCCTGTCAAAGAATAAAATAATAACTTCTGAAGTTTTATTTTTCGAATATAGTCTAAAATCTTGAGCTACATCTGTGGATTTTAGTAGTTAGTAAAGGATCCATCCCTTCGGCGAAAGTGAGGAGCTTCCCAGGGAACCGGAGGGTAGTGGCTAGCAACTTCTTCATTGAACTCAATGCCAAGGCCAGGAAACTGAGGAAGTAAAAAATGATCTTTTTCCAACTGAGGTTGTCTGGGAAAAAGGTCGGAAGGGACCTTAGCTGTTTCCCATGGGTACTCTAGGATAGCAAAGTTATGGATAGCTGAGCAGAGATGAACTGAAGCAGCTAAACAAATAGGACCTTGAGGTGTATGGGGCACAATATCAAGATAGTGGGCCTCGGCCATGGCCGCCACTTTACGTGCAGCAGTAAATCCTCCAACGTTGCAAATATCCAGTCTTACATAGTTGGCTAAGCCCTGTTCAATAAAGGGTGAAAAAACATAAATCCCTGAAAATTCTTCGCCAATGGCAAAAGGCATCGGTGTCATTTGGCGCAGTGCTGCGTAGGCTTGAGGACTTTCTGAGCGGATTGGTTCCTCGAGGAACAAGAGTCCTACGTCTTCAACTTCTCTACAAAAGAAAGCTGCTTCGGCAACGTTAAGTCGATGATGGTAGTCTACTGCAAGCTTAATGTCTGGTCCGACCTTGTTTCTCACACTTTTCATTTGTTTAGCTGTCCACCGAATGGACTCCCAGGGCTCAAAAATACTGTCCTTGTCTTGTCTGAATTGTGGGTCTCCCGTTTCAGGAGTGAACCGAATGGTTTTCCAGCCAGTTTTTACTAAGTTGGCGGCTTGGTCAGCAAATGTATCGCCAGAACCAGCTGGCCCATCAATATAGCAAGTAACATGATTTCGACTTGCTCCTCCTAGCAATTGCCAAATGGGAGTGTTGAGATGTTTTCCCAAGATATCCCACAATGCCAAATCGATTGCAGAGGTTGTTGCAGAAATAATAGTGCCGCCTTCATAGTACTGGCTCCGATAAATTTCCTGGTTAATGTCTTCAATACGCCGTGGATCTTTTCCAATGAGAAAATGGCGAATATGCTCAATCATTCCAACCATCGCTTTCTCTCGAGTGGTTGTTCCACCTTGGCCAATTCCATAGACTCCATTATCCGTCTCAACCTTGACAACCATTAGATTCTTGTTGTTAACACCTACTATAAAACTTTTGATATCTGTAATTTTCATGTTTGTCTAGTTTCAGATTCGAGATGGGTGCTTCTCAGGCTAGCCCAAAGACTGAGTAAAAAGTGTAGAGACAAAAGTTATTCTTTTCAATAAAAGAAAGTATGATTTAAAGCTGTAAAGAGTTATTGTTGAAAAAACTAACGAATTAATTCTACTTTTAATATCTCTATAACTTTGATTCCCTTCAAATTGTTATAGAAGATGTGGCACTCCTACTTATGTTCCATAAGGAACGACTAACTAATTTGAGTTTGTCTTTTTAACAAGGTTCTCAGTTATTTGATGTCTCCCTTTCTTGCCTTCCAACAATCACTAGTAGTAGAATTCTTAAAATTTCCATAACCCAATTACAAAAAGTTAGGAATAGTTGTTCTCTTATACCCAACCAACACGAGGAACACAGTTATGCATACAAGCCAAAAAAATCAGGTATTAAATATCATCGAGGGTATGGAGAATGAAATTGTTGAGACCGTTAGTCAACTAGTTCGTATTCGTAGTGTTAATCCTGGTTATCCAGGGGCGAACTATGAAGAAGAACTGGGGGGAGAATCAGAGGCTAATAGTTATTTGTTAGGACATTATGAGGCTCTTGGCTTAAATGCAGACCTTTGGGAAGTTCAGTCGAGGCGGGCCAATTTAGCAGGGGTTTGGAAAGGTACAGGGGGAGGTCGTTCACTACTATTTAATGGCCACATTGATACTGTTCCAACCGGACTTCCTGAAAAATGGAAGTCGGGTGATCCATTAAGTGGGAAGGTATCTGAAGGACGAATTTATGGGAGGGGATCCTGTGACATGAAGGGTCCACTAGTTTCTCAAATGATGGCCATGAAGGCCATTCAGGCGGCTGGTTTGAAGCTTAAAGGAGATTTAACACTGACAGCAACAGTTGGTGAGGAAAATATGGATAGTGCTACTATGGGGGCTGGGTGTCTGTCAAAAAGAGGATATCGGGCAGATGCTGCAGTAGTTTCTGAACCTTCAGCGCCACCACATCCGTTAGCAGTAGTACCAGTTTCTCCTGGTCTCTGGTGGGTCAGTGTGACAGTAGAAGGAAAGGCCAGTCATGCTGCAACCAGAGGGGAAACTTTTCGTGCAGGAGGGCTTGGAGCTGAGGTTGCAGTTAATGCCATCGACAAGGGAATTTTTTTAGTCAATAGTATTAGAAAACTCGAAGACGAATGGGGACTGACTAAAAAACATTCTTTGTTTAAACCTGGTCATTTCACAATTCTCCCAGGCATCATTTCAGGCGCACCGCATGGAGTTGAGGTTCCCTTTTTCATTTCTGATTTTTGTACGATTGAATACTGTCTCTGGTATCATCCGGAGGATTCCCCCGAAACAGTTAGAGAAGAATTCGAAAGATATGTTGGCCATGCTTGTGAATTAGATGAATGGCTTCGAGATCACCCTCCAAAGCTAGACTGGAAAGTTAACTGGCCGTCTTTCTCAGTGGATCCAGATCATGAAATTTGCAAAGCTGTTGGTGCTGCTCACAATGAGGCGGCTCAAGGATCTCGTTTCTCCGTACCTGCAAAAGTTGCTGGCTTCTACGCTGTGTGTGATGCAGCTTTTTTAAACTCTCAGGGAATCCCTAGTATTGTTTATGGTCCAGGAAGTCTTTTGGTAGCGCATGCTGCAGACGAATACTTGGAAATTGATGAACTGATCTTATCTACAAAGACTTATGCTTTATTGGCTATGGATTGGTGCGGAGTAAGTGACTAATGTACTTTTTTTCAGTATTCGGTCAATGATATTTTCTTAGATATTAGACAATAAAACTAGTTGTTGATAGTAATATAATTATCGATTTGGAGTGGTACAATTGAATCTCTAGGGAATATTAAGGATTCAGTTAGAATAGAGAATAAAGCCAAAATAATCAGTACCTTACAATTATAAGAAAGCTACTGGAATGAGTGATAAAAATATCGAAGGAAATGGGATTTAAGGAACGAAATTATGGTGCTTGACAGCCGACAATGGGATGCTAGGTACGGTTGGGATTTAATTTCTCAACATGCCGAATATTTCAAGGACTCAATTTTTTTGTCATCACCTAGTGCAATGGCAGTTGTTGAGCCACACCTAGTTTGTCGTCCAACACACGTTGAATTTCAAAAGGGAATGAAAGAAAACTACCTGGATCAGTTAGTTTTAAGTCTTCCCAAGGCACAGAAACTGATTGCAGTAGGTGGCGGTAATGCTCTGGATGTCGGCAAATATGTTGCATGGAAAAATAACTTACCTTTAATCATGATTCCCACAATTGTTTCGACTGGGGCTGTTTTTCAATCTCCTATTGCTATTAGGCGATCGGATCGATTCGAATGGTTAATGAAAACAGTGGCTCCTGAGTTTCTCTTGTTTGATTTTGGTACCATTAGGAGAGCTCCTGCGCATTTGAATTCTTCTGGCATGGCTGAGTGCATTTGCCATCTATCGCAGTTAGCTGCTTGGCGGTGGTGGTTAGACCAAAATCTTGAAGCTCCTGACTGGGATGAGAAAGTAGCTGATGAAGTGATGTTGTGGGTTCATACCCGAGTTGATGATTTTTGTAGTAGTCTAGATGATGAGGGTCAACCAAGAGAAGTTGGCATTAAGATAGCAGCTGAAATTAATCGGGAGAGATATGACTTACAGCTTTTTCCCCTTCAGGTTGGACACAGTTTAGATCATGCCTTTTGTATAACATTTGAATGGGTTCATGGACGGGAACTTTTTCATGGAGAAATGGTTGCTCTAGGGTCGCTAATTAATTGT
>CAYWYX010000034.1:24133-24531 GCA_964462735.1 uncultured Acidobacteriota bacterium
GTTTCTTATACGGTTGGGGATTCGAAGAAACAAAAAGTCTTCTTAACAAATGTCGTACCCGTTATCGACCAGCTGATATAGGGTGTACCGAAAAGGAAGTTTTAGATACTCTTCAAGAACTGGCTAATTTTTCAGATTTAATCAGTCATCCTCAAAACTATTTTCACCATCGTGATATAGATCATGAGACTTTTGAAAATATGATGGCAGCAATTAAAATGTAACACTAATGGTAATTATAGAAGACCAGAAAATTAACTTGAACAAATCTAGAGATTATGTAGGGTTTATCATATGATGCCTCTAAGGACTATATAATCAATTAATTTTGGAAAGGAATGTTTTGATGAAGCGACGTAAATTTATGGCAACGGCATTAACAGCTGGAATAGCCTCTG
>CAYWYX010000035.1:0-24293 GCA_964462735.1 uncultured Acidobacteriota bacterium
GTCATCCAATTCATTTTTAATGGGGTCTGAATTTTTTCGTCTTGTCAAAAGAGGGAGACACATGCTTATAATCAGTTCAATAGAATGTTCGTCCGGTCTGGGCGCTTAACTCAGCGGTAGAGTGCCATCTTCACACGGTGGAAGTCACAGGTTCAAATCCTGTAGCGCCCACCATGTTATTACTTTCATAGACTATTTTAAATTTGTGATAGAAGAGTGTTTGAAAGTAATCGAAGACTCACTAGTAAAAAGCTATATTACAAGTGTGCAAAAAGAATCAGGTAAAACTATAAAGAACTAAATACCAGAATTTAAAACACTAAGTACTCAAACACATTTTAATGGTTTCCCAGTTACTAACTCCAGCGAACCAGCTTACCATTTTACGAATGGCTTTCATTCCAGCTTTCGTAATTCTTGTTGTCTATAATCAACTTGGTTGGGCATTTTTAATTTTCCTCTTAGCTGGAATTACTGATGGTCTAGATGGTCTAATGGCTCGATTGCTACATCAAAAGACAACTCTAGGTGCTTTGCTTGATCCTATTGCTGATAAATTGTTATTGACTTCTTCCTTTGTGATTCTTTCAGTCAAAGATTTAGGTCTATCGAACATACTTCCACTATGGCTAACCATTACAGTAATCAGTAGAGATATATTTTTGGTTACAAGTGCCCTAATCATCATGCTCAGTACAGGACACAGAAATTTTCCCGCTTCGTTTTTTGGAAAAGCTAGTACCCTGATCCAACTTCTTACCATAACGTTTGTTCTTTTTCTTAATTATAAAACCTACACAACCCAATGGTTGTTGTTCCTCTATATCTTAACTGGAGCCATCACAATTATTTCTGGTATGCACTACATTTATCGAATTAGACAAATACTGCCCAGAAATTCAACTAACCCTAAATAATAAATTCTTACACCCTAAGCCTCAATTATGCCCCAAAAATCCTCCCTTTTAGAAACTTCTATTGAAAAAATCGTTTCTGGATCAATTGCTGAAGAAGTGGGCATGGAAATTGGTGATCGGATACTCGCGGTCAATGACCAGGAAATCGAAGATGCTTTAGATTTTCAATATAAACTTTCACTACTCCCAAATAGTCTAACTATTAAATTGCTAAAAAGCTCAGGAGAACTTTGGAATGTTGACATTGAAAAAGAGGAGGAAGAAGATCTGGGTCTGGAATTGGAATCTATACAAACGAGAATTTGCGATAACAATTGTATCTTCTGTTTTGTCCATCAACTGCCCCGGGGAAAACAAGTGCGCCGTACCTTGAGAATAAAAGATGAAGACTTCCGATTCTCATTCTTGTTTGGACATTATCTGACACTTACCAATTTATCTGAAAAAGATTTCCAACGGATTTTTGAACAAAGGCTTTCCCCTCTCTATGTTTCTGTTCATGCAACAGATCCGAAACTCCGAAAATATTTACTTCAGAACACTAAGCCCGATAATTTATTGAAAAATATAGATCGCCTTATAAAAAATGGAATCAAATTACATACACAGATTGTATTAATTCCAGAAATCAATGACGGTTTAAACCTAGAAAGAAGTATTCAGCAACTTCTTCAGTTCTACCCCAAAGTCATAACTCTCTCGATCATTCCAGTTGGTCTAACAGATCATAGACAAGGGTTACCTAAGCTTAAGTCTGTTGATGCAAAATATGCGCAAAAAACTATTCACCATGTTTCCAAAATACAAAGGGAAATTAAGCAATCCCATGGCACTCCTTTCTGTTTTTTGGGAGATGAATTCTATATTCTGGCAGGAGAGAAAATCCCCCCACGCTCCCACTATGGAGATTTTCCTCTTGTCGAAAATGGAGTGGGAATGGTCCGAAACTTTATTGATGACTTCCACAAAGAGTTAGTTCAACCACGGGAAGAGCCTATAATACCGATTCAAGGAACAATCGTTACAGGAAGGATTTTTTTTCCAATTTTGAAGAAGTATATTAATGAGATGAATAAAACCTTAAAAATAGACCTGCGATGTATTGCTGTAGACAACCATTATTTTGGAAAAGGAATTAACGTTGCTGGATTACTCACTGGTCAGGACATTTTTACAACTAGTAAAGAACAACTTTACGGAGATTTTTTGGTAGTACCCTCCGAAAGCATGACCGGCTCTCAGAATCTCTTTTTGGACAATTGGACATGTTCAGATTTGGAAAAACATTTAGGAGTTCCTGTTTGGGGAGGAGGCTTTCAGGTTTCTGAATTCTTCAAGTCTATCCTTTTAAAAATCCATTCAAAGAATTCAGTGCATGTGATCTAAAAATATCTTGCTTGGCTTTCTCAGCAGTGCAAAATTATGTGAGCACAATCAAAACTGAAAAACCGTACTTAATCGCTGTTTTAACCCTAAGGTTTTATCACAACAAATAACTATTATTTCTAAGAAAAAATTTGCATAAAGCTAGTCACCAGCACTAACATAATGCCCCGTTTATTAGGATTATTTATTGGGAATTCTTCGTCCAGTATGGAAACCACTTAACTGATTTAATAATACTTTGGTTGGCGTACCAGAGATTCAATAATCCAACATAATGTAGTTATTAGAATCGAAAAATTCATCAGATTCAAACACTGTTTTATTGGTTAATATCTCAATAAAGTTTTATAGATAGGAGCCTATTTCTGCGTCTAGTCACCAAAAACACTGCTAATCCCTCGTCAAATATTTCCGGCATCCTTCTAATGATTGCGTTCACTCTATTAGTTTCTGGGATGCTAGTTTGTATTCGCATGATTCCAGGTAGTCTCCACCCATTTCAACTAGCTTTCTTTCGCAATCTTTTTGGACTGCTACTATTGATGGGTTGGCAGTCAAGAAAAGGCTTAGAGTTCCTAAAAACCCCTTACTTGAAACTTCATCTTATCAGGGGTGTATTCAATGTTTTAGCCATGCTTGCTTACTTTTATGCAGTATTTATCACCCCCATTGCTTCTATCGCGGCCTTGACCTTTACCTCCCCGCTATTTGCTTCTTTACTCTCTATATTGATCTTGAAAGAACCTCCTAGGTTTCAGCGATTGTTTACTATTGCAGTTGGAATAACTGGAGCTTTCATCATACTACGTCCTGGAAGTCAATCGATCAATCTCGGTCCTCAATTAATATTACTTTCAGCAATGTCATGGGCAGTGGTTCTTTTAGTAATCAAGAAATTATCTAAAAATGATTCTAGTTTGACTATTGCAACCTACATGGTGATATTTACCACACCTTTTACATTATTAGCAGCATTACCTTTTTGGCAATGGCCAGATTTATCTCAACTATTTTGGTTACTACTAATGTCAACTTTTGGAACAGTGGGGCAAATCACCTTGGCACAATCATTTAAATTGGCTGAGGCATCAGCTGTACTTCCACTGGATTTTCTTCAGTTAGTCTGGGGGGCTCTAATGGGTTTTCTGATCTTTGGAGAAGTACCTGACCGATGGGTCTGGATTGGAGGTTCCACAATATTTCTCAGTGCCACCTACTTAGCCCTTAAGGAATCTCGCAGTCCTTCGACTTCTGTGGCTAGCCCCTGAAAAAGTTTGGTTTTCACTTTAAAGTCTGATTGATTAGGTTTTATGATGTTAGTTCGTATAAGATTTGTACACCAACATTAAAACATTTAGGATTATTCAATGATCTTAGGACTCTGTAAGGATTATAGAAGAATCAATTTCTAATTTCTCCAGAGGAAATATTAGAAAATTCTAAAATTTTCGAGGTTGACTGCTAATGAAACTTAAAAATAAGGTTGCAATTGTTACCGGATCATCCCGCGGAATTGGTCGCGCCACAGCTATTGAATTAGCAAGGAATGGTGCTGACATCGCTGTTAATGCCCTAAACCATCCAGATGAAGGCGAAGAAGTCGTAAAAGAAATCAAACAGCTTGGTCAGAGAGCCTTCTTATTCCAGGGTAGTGTGGCTGACCGAACCCAGAATGAAACAATGATTCAGGAAACTGTAGAAAGATTGGGCCGCCTCGATATCATGGTTGCTAATGCTGCGTTTAGTGTCCGCAAACCTTTTCTTGAATTAGAAGTTGAGGATGTAGAAAAAACCTGGGGGGTCAGTTTGTGGGGCGTTTTTCATTGTTGTCAACTAGCAGCTCGACAAATGGTTAAGCAGGGAGGTGGGAGTATTGCAATTGTCAGTTCAGTACACGCCTGCCGACCTTACCCCTTATCCACTGCCTACAATGGTGCTAAAGCTGCAATCAATCACATGGCAGCCACTTGGGCCAGCGAACTCGCCCAACACAAGATTAGAGTAAATGTTCTTGAGCCTGGCTGGATAGACACGCCAGGGGAACGAGCTTATTCTTCAGACGACCAGATAAGAGAACATGGGAGGCAACTACTCATGGGTCGTTTAGGAACATCAGAGGAAATGGCTAAAGCTATCCTGTTTATGGTTTCAGAGGAAGACTCCTCTTACATGACAGGGAGCTGTTTACGAGTTGATGGAGGATTTGTCTTACCCCAACCTTGAATTAGAAATTCAAAATAGTATTCATTATAGACAAGCCAGTAAGAGGTATTTATTTGAGTCCACAAGATGACCACTCCAACCTTTCCCCTACCTCCCGTCAAAATCCTCGAGAGGGACCAGAAATCCTTCCTGAACAAGATGAGCTCAACGAACCCACTCCTGCTATGGAACACCACAATGGAATAATATTTTTTCTTTCATATATATTAATCTACCTCGCTGCTCCAGTCACCTATATTGGAATTGTTCAAGCTGCTTTAATTGATAAGCTAGGGGCAAATTATATGGTTGCCAGTTTGCCGGCATCTCTAGTTCTTTTAGGTGGTCTTGGTCCTTTGATATTTTCCTGGTTAGTCCCTTACCACCGGGAACGATCCGTCATCGTCTGGGCCTACGGCATCAACTCTTCAATTCTAGCTGTGGTTTTTACAACCTTGATTTTTCCAGTTTCGAACACAATTCGAATCGGTGCTCTTCTGTTTCAAGGGTTTGTTCAAGGGATTTGTAATTCAGTGGCTCACGCCTTTAAATTTCAAATTTTGCGTCGTGGAACCACAACCCAGGGTCGAGCCAGAATACTCAGAATTTCTTTTGGATTTACCCCCTTGGCTGCAGTGTTGGGCTCACTAGGGGCACAAGTTATCCTGAGTGAAAAATTCTCTTTTCTCCAATATCCTTTAGATTTTGCTTGTCTATATGCTATTGGTATACCCTGTCTCGCCACTGTTGCTTTCTTAAGTAGCCGGTACCAATTGATTCCGGTTAAGAAAAAAAAAGAAAATTTCCCTCTGTTGCCTTATCTTTGGAAAAGTATTAGATCATTTTTCTCCAATCGGGCTTTATCCTTGGCATGGATTGCCTATGTTCTTTGGTACTTTTCTATGTCATGTATGCCCAATCTTTCACTCTACACTAAGGTGGCTATGGGAAGAGCACCCAAAGAATTTTCTGGTTTAATCATGGCACTTCGCTTTGGGTTTAAATGTGCAGCTGGATTCTTACTGGGCTCAATTGCTGTTAAATGGGGAATCAGAGCTCCCGTAATTACCGCGGTTTTATTAACTGTAGCAGGACTAGCCTGGGCCTGGCTAGTCCCTGGCTATGGCTATCTTCTTTCTTTTGGGTTGCTGGGGGCAGGAGAATTAGGAGGCGCTTATCTACCCAATTACGTGGTTAGTGTTTCTCCAGCAACAGAAGGAGCAAGGAATATGTCTGTACTCGCTCTAGGTCCCTTATCAGCTAGTATTGGCCCCGCTACTCACGGAGCCTTGACAGACGGCTTTGGCTTTAAAGCTAGCTTTGCTGTTGCCATTATTTCTGCTCTTATTTCACTCAGACTAGTATTTCGCTTGCCATACTTCGAAAGAAAACAATCAACTAAAGAAATAACTCATAGGTAATGATTTGCCATTTAATTTTTCATCGCTAGTTTGACATACTGCACTCCCTTACCCGATGGCTGGGCACACCAAAATGTTACAAGTAAAGTTCCATCTTGAAGAGGTGTTACCGAAGGTTCTCCAAAGGCAAAATCTGTCCACTCAGAATGTCCCCCTGAAGAACTACTCTGTGTTGCTGTTTGAGCCTTCCAAACAATTTCATTTGACTCAACTCCAAAATTCGAATCTGTCGGGTTAACAACTGCCAACCAAATCCCTACTTCCCCATGCTTCCTTTGATTGTAAATAAACAAAGCACGACCACCTGGTAAAGCCGCCAGAGCTGTTGACTGTCCCATAATTCCCGTTGAATGTGTTGGCCCCCACGATCTTCCACCATCATGGGAAATGGAAAAAGCATTGGGATATTCCTGTTTTTCTTGATGGTCTACATGCCAACAGGTTCCCAAAACCCTTCCATCATCAAGCTCAATTATCCAAGCTTCTGCCCCACCAGAATGTTCTTCCGGAAAGCGCAACATTGCTGTATGTTCCCAAGTCTTTCCCTCATCTTCACTTATAATTGCAACAATCTGTTGTCTATCCACAATCACCTCAGGATCAAAAGTGTTATAGGGTGCAAAACAAGCAAGCCAATGACCCTGTCGACTCACACATAATGCTCCAGGAGCTTCAGCAGAGCCTTTAATCGGAAGTGAAAGAAGTTGAGGCTCACTCCATCTTCTTCCTTGATCGGTTGAAGTTGCCCAAAATAACTTATTCTCTTTTATGCCCTGACTTTCATTTGACCAAAACAGTTCCCCTTCTTGGTCAATTGGAATGGAGATTCCATAAAGAAATAGTTTGTCTGCAGGAGAATGACTAATCGATCCTATAATGGAATAAGTATCCTCTAAGTGGGGCCAAATAGGGCCTTGTTCTTCCCAGGTAAGCCCACCATCTTTTGAACGGGCTATCCCCATCGCCAAATCATTAACCCCCAAACCTGAATTGCGTCCAAAACTGCACAACAGTTCTCCATTCGACAAGGCAACCGCTCTAGAACCTCCTGCAGCAGATCTCTTACCCTCGGGTTTTCCTTGACAGATGAATCCTTCGCCAATAAGTTCAAATTTCATCGAACATAGTCCTTTCTAATATTTTTGATACTCTTATACCCAAAGGTAGATTTGACCTAAAGGGTAGAACTCTAATAAAATTATCATTGATTTTCATACTAAACATAACTCTTTTTGAACACACAAACATTTTGCAAAAGCAAACAACACTACTACAAGTAAAAAATATCTTTACCTTTTTCATTCTATCGTTTGGGTTCTCCTGGACCCTTCATGCTCAGGATCCCCTTATCCCTCGATTTGAAACCGATGTTGCACCAATTTTGATTGAGAACTGCATCAAATGTCATGGCAAAAATATTCAGCAGGGTGGACTTGATCTGACAACACGAAATTCTCTACTTGTAGGAGGAAATTCTGGACCAGCAATTGTTCCCCAATCCCCACAGGATAGCCTGCTTTTACAAAAAACTACATCTGGAGCTATGCCTCTGGGTGAAAAAAAACTGTCATCAAAAAAGATTGAATTGATTCACAACTGGATCGAGGATGGAGCTCTTTCTGAAGGGGAAGATCGAAAGATGCTGAAGAATTCCAAAGTTAATCCCCGCCAAATAATGGTTGGGATACTAAACCTCAAGTGTTTACTTTGCCATGGGAGACGACACCAAAAGGGTGGTCTTGACATTCGCACTAGGGAATCTCTTCTTCGAGGAGGTGTCTCCGGCCCAGCAATTGTTCCTGGAAAACCAGAAGAAAGTCTTCTTATTAAACGAATTATAAATGAGGAAATGCCTCCCCAAGAACATCAAGCAAGGTTATCCTATCGCCCAATTACATCTGCAGAAGTGGAACAATTAAGTAGCTGGATTTCCAGCGGAGCACCATTTGACAAAGAAATACCTTTGTTGGTAGATTCAGTAAATGACCCCCTTGTCACCAAAGAAGATCGAAAACATTGGTCTTTTCAACCTCCTAAAAAACCATCAATTCCAATAATTCATGAACAAAAGAAAATTAGAACTCCGATTGATGCCTTTCTTTTAAAAAAACTAAAAGAAAAAGGACTAACTTTTTCTCCTGAAGCTGATCCTCAAATTTTAATGAGGCGCGCTTACTTTGACATTATTGGATTGCCTCCTACCTCAGATGAGGTTGAGGCCTACCTAACTGATAAAAATCCTCGGGCATATAAAAATTTAGTTAACCGTTTGTTGGAATCTCCACATTATGGTGAACACTGGGGACGTCGCTGGCTAGATGCAGCCGGTTATGCCGATTCGGAAGGTCAAGTAGATTTTGATGCAATACGCCCTCATGCATGGAGGTACAGGGATTGGGTGATTCGAGCGTTTCAGAACGACAAACCCTATGACCAATTTTTAACTGAACAAATAGCAGGGGACGAACTATTTGATTATAAAAAAGATGGATCTACTTTAAAACCACAGGCGTTAGACGCTCTCATTGCAACAGGATTTATGAGAATGGCTCCTGATGGAACTTACAGTACTTCCCAAGCATTTGTTCCTGAAAGACTAACTGTAGTTGCAGATCAATTGGAAATTCTTACTTCAACTATTATGGGGTTGACTATGGGTTGTGCCCGATGTCATGACCATAAATATGATCCAATCCCACAAAGAGATTATTATCGGTTTAGTGCTATTCTACGCAGCTCCTATGATCCCTATGACTGGCTTTCTCCTAACAAAAGCGGTATTGGTCCTGATAATGACTGGAATGATAGTAACACTCGTTTAATTTCTGGACTGCCCCAAGAAGAAATTGACCAAATCAAGCGTTTTAATGCCCACATTAATCAAGAAATCAAAATGCTTGAGGATAATTTGAAAACTCTGGCAACTCCATTCATAAAAGAGATCCTTCCTAAAAGGTGGTCTAAAGTCCCCGCTGAAATCCAAGCAGATCTTCGAATGGCCTTAAATACCCCTACAAAAAAACAAAGCCAAACACAAAAATACTTAATAAAACACTTCGGGAAAGGACTAGATATTTTCCCTATTAAAATTAAAGAATTTCTCGGATCAGAGATTTCTAAAGAAATTTCTGAAAAATCTGGAGATTATGAAAAAAAAGTTTCTGAAATCGACACTAAATTCAAACAGGCAAAGAAAAAGTTAATTGCAAGCCCTCGAATTAGAGCTTTGTTCGATATGCATGGAAAACCAACCCCAGTCCATATTCTTTTTCGTGGAGAACACTTCACTCCAGGTTCTCCTGTAGAACCTGGAGTTCCCTCCGCACTGAGCTCTGACATCAAACCATATCGAATCCTAAAACCTTTTGATAAAAACGGAACAACCGGTCGTCGACTGGCCCTAGCAAAATGGTTGGTTCAACCAAACCATCCACTAACGGCAAGAGTAATAGTAAACCGAATCTGGCAACACTACTTCAACCGGGGAATTGTCGAAAGTTCAGGAAATTTTGGTCTTACCGGTTCACCCCCAAGTCATCCTAACCTACTAGACTGGCTTTCAAACGAATTTTCGACTAAAGGGTGGAGCCTGAAGTTGCTGCATCGGATAATTTTAAATTCAACAGCTTACCGTCAAAGATCACATTACATTGAAACAATCCATAGCCAAGATCCAGAAAATATTCTGCTATCCCGTTTTCCACTGCGACGATTGGATGCCGACGCGATTCGCGACTCTATTCTGGCAGTTTCTGGGCGCCTTAATAGAAAATCCTATGGACCTCCTGACGATGTAGAAACCCACCCCAATGGAGAAATCGTAGCCAAAAATTTACCAACTGGCCAACGAAGAAGTATCTATATTCTACAACGGAGATCCCAGCCAGTTACTATACTAGAGGCCTTTGACGCTCCACAACTAAGACCTAATTGTCTACGAAGAACTCATTCAACTGTTTCCTCTCAGGCACTGCAGCTAATGAATAGTAAAGAAATTCGTTCTCATTCTCGTTATATGGCTGGAAGGATCATTGATGAAGTTGGTACAAATCCCGAAAAAATGGTTGAACGAGTTTACATAACTACATTAGGTCGATGGCCAACAGAAAAGGAAAAAATAAATGCTGTTGATACGGTAATTAAAATGACTGAAGAATGGAACCAGAGTGTAAAAAATAAGTTTACCCTGGAACCTTCAAAGATGAAATCTACTTGGTTATCATTAGCAACCTTCTGCCACACAATGTTAAATTCCGCAGAATTCCTACATATCGATTGAACGAGGTTACAGATGGAGACTCATAAAAAAACAATCAGACAACTTAAAATAAAGGACTTTAACCGACGTAGTTTTTTTTCTCGTATTGGAGATGGTTTATACGGCGCAGGGTTAGCCTATCTTTTAGGCCAGGATTTTTTCCCTGGAAAATTGGCACTAGGCTCATCAACAAGCTTCCAACCCTCTGATCTTAAAAAGCGTGATTCTCACTTTGAGCCGAAAGCGCTCTCTATAATCCACTTTTTTATGAATGGTGGACCTAGCCAAGTTGATTTGTTTGATCCTAAACCAGCACTAAAAAAGTATGCAGGTCAACCTCCTGGAAGAGATCTTGCTAATGACATCGAATTCATTAACCAAGCCGGAAGCTTTATGCCTTCGCCACTCAAGTTTACCCAACATGGACAATCAGGAATACCAATATCAGAAGCGCTTCCTTATTTGTCTAAGCAAGTCGATGACATTGCACTAATTCGTTCAATGTATACAACTCACTTTAACCACGAGCCAGCGATTTTTCTTATGCAGGGAGGAAGGCAATTCTCTAATCGACCAGCAATTGGTTCTTGGGTTGTGTATGGTCTAGGGACTGAAAATCAAAATTTACCTGCCTACGTTGTCTTGGATGATCCTAAAGGTCTACCAGTAAATCATATTCAAAATTGGCAGTCTGGCTGGCTTCCTCCTATTTTCCAAGGGACACGAATTCGTTCAGAAGGTTCACCGCTACTCAATTTAAAACCAGAGGAAGAATATCCTGACAAGGTAGTTCAGTTAGCCCGTAGTCTATTGGCTCGCATGGATAAACAGCATCAAGATAAACGACCAGGAAATCCTCAGCTTGATGCTCGTATTCTTAACTACGAACTTGCAGCACGAATGCAACTCTCTGCTAGTGATGCTCTCGACATTAGACAAGAACGTGAAGTTACCCGTGAAATGTATGGGTTAAACAATGAGGTCACCTCGTCCTACGGTAGACGATGTTTGATGGCTCGCCGTTTGGTTGAACGTGGGGTAAGAATGGTTCAAATTTACCTGGACGGACAGATTTGGGATAATCACACTTCACTGGAAAAAAACCTTCGTAGTGCTTGTGGAAGAACTGATCAACCTATTGCAGCGTTAATTAGAGATCTCAAACAAAGAGGTCTTTTTGATTCAACACTGTTAGTTTGGGGGGGTGAATTCGGACGATTACCTCTTTCACAAATTGCAGACGGAGCTACAGCCAAACAAGCTGGGCGAGACCACGGTCCTACTGGCTTTACAGTGTGGTTAGCAGGAGCTGGTATAAAAGGTGGAACCATCTATGGATCCACTGATGAAATAGGTTACAAATCGGTTGAGAATCGTGTTAGTGTGCATGATTTGCATGCAACCATTCTTCACCAGTTGGGAATAAACCATCGTGAACTTATTTTTTCTCATGATGGACGTAATGAGCGCCTTACTGATGAATTTCCTGCCCGTATCATAAACGAAATTCTTATGTAATATAGCCATGGGTTATTGAATGTTTACTCCTATTCCCTTACACGAAGAATCTATAAAGGAATCATGAAAATAACTGGATTAAAATGTTTACATGCAGATGCTGGATGTCGCAATTTTGACTTTCTTAAGATTACTACTGATGAAGGAATTATAGGATGGAGTGAATTCAATGAATCTTTTGGAGGAATGGGCGTTTCTGCAGTCATTCAACATTTTAAGCCTATATTGTTAGGGGAAGATCCGAGAGCTTACGAAAGTATAATTGCGAAGCTTTTTGCTGTCAGACGCCAAGCTAGCGGAGGTCTAGTACAGCAGGCAATTGGTGCTGTTGAAAATGCATTATTGGATATTAAAGCTCGAGCACTCGGAATTCCAGTTTACGAGATGCTGGGAGGCCCCGTCCGAGAAAAGATTCGACTCTACTGGTCTCATTGTGGCACCTACAGAGTAGCTTGGCCGGAAGAAATGACTATTCCACCAATCAAAAATATTTCGGATATTCATGCTATGGGAAAGGAAGTAGTCTCCAAAGGATACACTGCTTTAAAAACTAATATCTTTTTATTTGATGGAAAGCCCCGTCTCCACATTCCTGGTTTTTCACTAGTCGAAGAGTTTCCTGCACTAAATGCAGAACAATCGATTACTCAAGCTATTCGCTTGCAGCTGGAAGCATTTAGGGAAGGCACAGGCCCTGAAATTGACATTTTGGTCGACCTGAACTTTAATTTCAAAACCGAGGGATTTCTCAAAATGGCGCGGACAATGCAACCTTTTAACTTACTCTGGGTTGAAATAGATAGCCGGAATCCAGAAGCACTTCATTACATAAGGCAGGGAACTACTATCCCTTTAGCCTCTGGTGAATGTCTTTTTGGAAGAAGAGACTACAAATCATATTTAGAAAATCAATCAATGGATATTGCCATTATCGACGTTCCTTGGAATGGGATAGCAGAATCTCTAAAAATTGCTTCTCTAGCTGAAATCTATGAGGTAAACGTAGCTCCCCATAACTTTTATAGTCACCTTTCTACTTTTATGAGTGCCCATTTTTCCTCAGTGGTTGCTAATTTCAGAATCATGGAAATAGATGTGGATACAGTCCCCTGGTACAATGATCTGGTAACAGTAAAACCCCATATTGATCAAGGATA
Source organism: uncultured Acidobacteriota bacterium (assembly GCA_964462735.1). GTDB lineage: Bacteria > Acidobacteriota > Terriglobia > Versatilivoradales > Versatilivoraceae > JAKUNG01. The sequence goes on from CAYWYX010000035.1 coordinate 12,860, forward strand.
CCTTCACCTTCCCGATGGACCTGGTTGGGGTACTGAGGTTAATGAGGAAGCTGTTCTAGCCCACCCTCCAAAAGTAAATCAGTGGAAATTCTCCTGAAACAAACCTAAGTATGATTTCTTAATCTGACAACTAGTATTGCTCAAGATTGCCTGATTCTCCAATCTGCACTGAAAATTTTCCGTCCGAATGAACTGAGGCTTTTATAAATGCTCCAGTCTCTCCCTCTGGGTTAGCAATATACTTCTGCTTGGTATTTAGTTCAGGTCCAGTCCGACTATTTCGGTGAATCTGCCAAATTGTTTCAATAGTACTTTTCTTTTGAAGAGTCTTCATGGTATTAGGTTCTGCTCCCTTTTTTGGTGCATTGTTAATTACTACGACCCTAGGTTTAATACTTTCAATCAAAACTGGATTATTACTAGAATCAAGCCCATGATGACTAATTTGGAAAAGGTCTACGGGATCGATATTATTTTCAGGGCAAACCAATTGAGATTCCATCTGCCAAGTTAAGTCTCCTGGGTCCAAGAAAGAAAATTGACCATAAGTTAGAAGTAAAACTATGCTCATAGCATTATCTGTTAAATCCTGGGGATGACTCTTCTGTTCTTTGCAGAAACTGTTAGATAACCCTTTGGTTTCTTTTGCTGTTTCAGGTAAAAATCGTCCAGCAGAAGCCAAACACTTTATGCTAATAGGGGGACCACCAGAAGCTTGTTGAAGGGGGAGAGTATCACCAGGGTTTAAGACTACAGAACTCTCTTTCGTAACTTTTTTATAAATATCAATAAGCCCTTTTTCTTTTTCTCTTTGCAAATCGGGTTTTGTACTAAAGTCATTTTCATTAGGTAATCCGTGATCATAAAAATTTTTGATAGGCATTAACTGATTTAATTTGGAAACACCTCCGTAATGGTCACCATGCCAATGGGTAGCTACAAAATAATCGATTTGTTTTAGACCAGCAACTCCAGCAGCCACCTTGTGAATCCGTTTAGCATGACTTTCTTTATTCTCACCAGCATCTACAAGTATCGATTCACCAGCAGGAGTTACAATTAATGTAGCAGCACCCCCATCAACATCCACCCAATATATTGCCAGCTCTGGTTGTTTCTCTGTGGGTGATTGCTTCACCAATAATGACTGATCTACTGGGGCACACCCTATTAATGAAATAACTATCGTGATCACTACTAAAGCGCTTGGAATCATTCACTCCTCCTTTTATTTAAATCTTTCTTCTTTCTATTTCCTCTCCAATCATTTTTTTTCAAAAATTCAACAGAATGATGTCAATCTATTAAACTAGCTATGAGCTTAACGAGACAGTGAAAAAAAAACATAAAAGAATTTATCTTCACTCTTCTATCAAGAATCGTTAAAGTCAATTACCAGAATCTACAAAAGATTAGGTTTTTGAAATTTTTTAAAAAGCTGAATTAAAGAAAAAATTGAGGCAAACCTACGCTAATAACTGCTTAACCACATTGCCATGGACATCAGTCAAACGGAAATCTCTCCCTTGGAAACGGTAGGTGAGTTTAGTGTGGTCAAAGCCTAGCAGATGGAGCAACGTCGCATGGAGATCATGAACATGAACCTTATCTCGAACAATATTAAAACCTAGGTCATCAGTTTCTCCTAAAGTATAGCCAGATCGAATACCTCCTCCAGCCAACCACATGCTAAAAGCTTTTGGATGATGATCACGTCCATCAGTGTCAGAACCTTGCACCATTGGTGTTCGACCGAACTCACCTCCCCAAATAACTAAAGTCTCATCTAATAATCCTCTTTGCTTCAAATCTTGAATCAAAGCAGCTGATGCTTGATCCGTATCTTTACAATTTTTTCCAATCTCCTTCGTTAAACTAGCATGTTGATCCCAAGATTCGTGGAAAAGTTGAACAAAACGGACGCCTCTTTCCACTAAACGTCTAGCCAACAAACAATTATTGGCAAAAGACGGTTTCCCTGGCTTAGCACCATATAGGTCTAAAATAGACTGAGGCTCGTGAGAAATATCCATAAGCTCCGGAACACTCGTTTGCATTCGGAAGGCCATCTCAAAGGAATTGATTCGAGTAGCAATTTCTGGATCTCCAATTTTCTCCAAGCGCATTCGGTTTAGGTCTCTGACGGTGTCAAGAGAATCTCGCTGTAAGTTTGAGTCGACACCCTTTGGATTAGATAGATAAAGAACCGGTTCACCAGAATTTCGGAATACAACCCCTTGGTGAACAGTAGGCAAAAAGCCGCTACCCCAACAGGAATTACCGCCACTTGGACCTTTTTTGCCTGAACTAAAAACAACAAAGGCAGGCAGGTCTTGAGATTCGCTACCCAAACCATAAGTGAGCCAAGATCCTAAACTAGGCCTCCCAAATTGTTGAGAGCCAGTGTTCATTAGGATTTGACCTGGAGCGTGATTGAAAGCATCAGTAGTCATTGATTTAACAATTGAAATGTCATCAACAACCTTGGACAAATGGGGCAGAATCTCAGAAATTTCAGCTCCACTTTGACCTTTGCGAGCAAATTTAAATCTAGGACCTAGCAGTGTAGAATTCGGGTTAATAAAGGCAGCTCGATAATCTTTTAGTAACTCTGCAGGTGGTAAAGTTCCATCAAATTTGGTTAACTGAGGCTTATAGTCAAAAAGTTCCAAGTGACTAGGAGCTCCAGCCATAAAAAGGAAGATAACCTTCTTTGCTTTAGGGAAGTAGTGAGGTGCTCTGGAACTTAAAGGGTCAACTTGAAGTGAATCAACAGTGGAAAGTCCAATTTCTCCTAACAGTTGACTAAGTGCTACTGATCCCAAACCAACACCACATTGACCTAGAAACCAACGTCGATTACGATGTTTCAATTCCAAGGAGATTTTCTGATTTAACTTAGTCATTGTTCCTTCCTCATTCCTTAGTGATCGTTTCATCAAGATTTAATAAAACACGAGACACGGCTGTCCAAGCTGCCAATTGCACTGGAGTAATTTCTTTAGGTAGTTTCAGTAATGCAGAGGTATCGTATCCAGCCATATCCCAAGGACTAACCCAACCCTCCGCTAGGCGACGTTTTTGCCTATCAAAAAAATTGAGCAGCTTAATAATTTCAGCTTGGCTTGGTTCTCGTGAAACACAGCGTCGGAAAGCATAATTTAAACGTTTCTCTTGAGTCTTACCTCCATGCCTAAGTGTTCTTAATGCTAACGCCCGAGCCGCTTCTAAAAAAACTGGCTCATTAAGAGTCGTAAGAGCTTGCAAGGGAGTATTAGAACGAGTGCGTCGCACACAAGAAGATTCCCCCGTAGGAGCATCAAAGTTTTGAAGCATTGGATATGGAACAGAACGATAACGGAAAGTGTAAAGAGCACGGCGATAACGATCCTTTCCCTTTGCCTCATTCCAAGTCTTTTTACTAAAACTAGCAGGTCGCTCAAAAAGGAACTTCGGTGCTGGTGAGTAAACGCTGGGACCTCCAATTTTAGGATTTAAAAGACCGCTAGCAGCTAATGCAATATCACGAACGATCTCTGCATCTACTCTGATTCTTGGTCCCCTAGCTAGAAAAATATTATAAGGGTCTTCACGGTACTGTTCAGAGGGAGCTCTTGATGATTGCTTATAAGTTGCAGAATTAACAATTATTCTGTGCAGTTTTTTTAAACTCCACCCTTGGTCCATAAACTCAACTGCAAGCCAATCTAGTAATTTAGGGTGGGAAGGAGCTTCACTTTGTTTTCCTAAATCCTCACTACTCCTGACTAATCCCGTTCCATAATAATTTTGCCAAACACGATTAACCAGGGTCCGTGCAGTAGTTGGAGATTTCCGATCAACCAGCCATCTAGCGAATGTCAGGCGATTAAGTGACACATCTTGCGGCAGGGGATGAAGAAACTTTGGTACCTGAGGATATACCTGTCTCCCGGGCTTCAGAAAATCTCCACGAGCCAATATATGAGTAGGTCGAGGGTCCTCACGTTCGAGAAATACCAATTGGGTTGCTCCCCCTTCAGGATGTTGTCGCCACAACTTTTCAATCTGCACATTGAAACGGTCCCACTCAGGCACAGTGGTACGCCAGTAACTAAAAATAGATTGAATTTGCTCTGACGTTCGTTTGTTCTTGGGAACAGATAAAATCTCGCGGACTGCTTTTGGTAAAGGATCCGCCTTCGCATTATCAGTTGTTGTTATAGAAATCCTAAAACGACCAAGATTACGATTACCGATATTTTTGTTTTCGCTACCCGGACCACCATGCTTCTGACTAAGATAAAACGTCAGAAGAGCGCCATTGGGTAAATCAATGGGTTTATCAACTGTAAATACAGCTTTACGCGGCTGGGAACGCTTTACAGATCCATTGTCAATACCCCAAGCTGTTTCTTCTTTTCCATCAATAGCAAAGCTGACTGGGCCAATGATCCGAGTTTTGGCTTTGTCGTCTTGTGGAGGTAGTTCAATTGGAATAGGCACAATGTCTGCAGTCGCATTTGCAATCGTAACCTTAGTGCGTGAATCTGGATTATTAGCAGGGGCAACCTCCACTTCAAATTCTGTTAGCGCAACAGTCCCATTACTCGCTCGTCCAGGGCCACCTAAAGGTAAATTATTATCGGTTAACAATTCTAGACGAAAAGCTTTGATGTTACGCATATTCGTCTTTTCTGTCATTTCTGCTCGGCGACCCCCACTAATCGAACCTTGTACTAAAAAAGATCCATCTTTAAGAGGTAAGTACTTTGAACCTCCAGTGGAAAAATCCTCGACCTCTGGTTGAATAACAACCCAATCGGGCAAAATTTTGTTTAAGCCAAGCTCCCATTGGTTCATTTTTTCTTGCCAGTTAGGATGCTTATGTTTTAGATGGGATTCAATCTTTTGAATTTTTTGGCGTAAGTCCCTGCGCTGTTTTTCCTCACTAGGATTATAAACAGCAACTTTAGCCTCATTCGCATTATTCACAAAAGCAAACAATTGATAATATTCTTCTTGTGTTAAGGGGTCATATTTATGATTGTGACATTGAGCACACTGGATAGTTATCCCCAGAATTCCTTTGCCTATAGCCTCCATTCGATCAAACATTGCTTCCATTCGAAACTGTTCGGGATCAATACCACCTTCCCGGTTCATCATGGAATTTCGCAAAAATCCAGTAGCTACTAGCTGGTCCTGAGTAGCATTAGGAAGCATATCACCAGCCAATTGTTCCGTAATAAATTGATCATAGGGCATGTCTTGGTTTAAGGATTTAATTACCCAGTCACGGTAGAACCACACCACCCGTGGGCTATCTTTTTCAAAACCATCGGAATCAGCATAACGTGCAGCATCTAACCAATGACGACCCCAACGCTCCCCATAGTGAGGTGATTGCAACAGGCGGTCTACCTGTCGCTCAAAAGCCTCGTTACTGCGATCTGCAAGAAAAGTATCTAATTCTTCAATGCTTGGTGGAAGACCAATAAGATCTAAGCTGAGTCGTCGTAAGAGCGTCACACGATCAGCTTCCGGAGAAGGGGAGAGACCTTGTGCTTCTAATCTGGACAAAACAAAATTATCAATTGGATTAACAATCCAATCTGCGTGAGTAGTCTTGGGAGGATCAGGTCGAAAAGGAGCAAAGTAAGCCCAATGTTGGTCAATTTTTGCCTTCTTACTAACTAGAGAATCTGGCCAGACTGCTCCTTGATCAATCCAAGTCTGAATCAATTTGATCGCAGATTTAGTGAGTGGCTCGTCACCCATAGGCATCCTAGCTTGATCACCAACACCTACTACTCTTTGAAACAATAAACTTTTCTCTGCATTACCGGGCTCAATCACTGAACCAGACTGTCCTCCTAAAGAAGCTGATTCCTTAGAATCTAAACTAAGGGTGGCCATCTGTTTACTTAATCCGTGACAAGACAAACACTTCTTTTTAAAAATCGGCTGAATGTCACGAAAAAAATCCACTTTCTCAGAAGAAATCATCATTGCATGATCAAAAAAAAGAGTATTTTCAAAGTGGAATATACCAATGCTGATTAATATTGGGAGAAGCTTGAAATATTTTTTGCAGGTCATAATGTTATAATACCGAAAAGTTTTGAATCAATGCATCTCTTTCTCTATTTCTTGTTCTGGGGGTTCCTCAATTACCCTATTTATCACACAATCAAGGCAGTACACAAGTTAAGAAAAAATGCGACTGACCTAATAACTCTAGATACTGCTTCTTTTTTTATTATCTCTTCTTCCAGGTTAATCTATCGTCTATTATTTTTTAGAAAATACAGCGAATTCGAATTTAACTGGCTTTACAAAAATCTATTCAAGATAGTCTCATTTCATGTTTTGCTTGGACTATTCTAGGTTCTTTGCTTCTTAGAGGTAAATCTGACCATAATTTACAAGTGTTAGGTTTATTAAATTAGACCTCTTTGGATAGCACAAATTATTTAATGATCATCAAAACAGAACCAGTTAAGATTTAAGGTATTTCTATATGATTTTCTTTTCCAAAAATTCTACAGGTCTGTTAATCACTACAAATAACTTCCTAAATTATTATGTCACCAGAAAAACGAATACAATTCTTAATTGATCAAAAGGTATCAGCTAGGGATGGGACTAAGCTTTCAGTAGATGTTATTCTTCCCCAAGGTTCCGGTCAATTCCCAGCACTTTTATCTCGTAACCCATACGAAAGTAACAGTCAACGTCATCTAGAGAGAGCCTATTGGTGGGCAAAAAATGGCTATGCTTTTGTATCTGGGGACTGTCGAGGACGTTATGAGTCTGAAGGTCTCTTTTATCCGCATCTGCCGGATGGTTCTGATGGCTATGACACACTCGCATGGATAGCTTGTCAACCCTGGAGCAATGGCAAAATAGGTACAGTTGGTCCCTCCTACAGTGGAGGAGTCCAGTGGAAAACCGCCCCTCTTGGAAGTCCCCATCTCTCTACAATGGCAGCACATGTTTATGGAGAAAATAGATTTCGAGATTTACATTATCTAGGAGGAGCTTTCCAACTTGCATTATCTCTAATGGCTGCTTTGACCTTTGAAACAAATCTAGCTACTGCCAGTTTCGGACCCATTTTTGACCAAGGCCGATTATTTCGGCACCTTCCTTTGATCGATCTAGATGTTCAGGTGATAGGAAAAAAAATATCCTGGTGGCGGGACTGGTTAGAACATCCAGTCTACGATGAGTTCTGGAGTGAACTGGATTCTACTCATAAATACAACCAAATCGAGGTGCCTGTCTTTATGAGGTGTGGGTGGTTTGATGCATTCCCTAATGGAATGTTTCGGCTTTGGCAAGGCCTAAGAACTCATGGGAGAACAAAACATAGTCGTCAGCACTCAAGACTTTTAATGGGACCCTGGTCTCATCAGGAACCAATGTCAAGTCGTTTGGGTGATCTGGACTTTGGATCAAATGGATATCTAAATTTAATCGAAGAAGAAAAGAGATGGTTCGACTGCTGGCTGTGTGGTATTGAAAATGGTATCAGTAATGAACCTCCTCTAAAATTGTTCTTGATGGGTGCTAACGAGTGGCGATCAGAAAACGAATGGCCATTAAAACGCACTATATTTACCCCTTATTTTTTTCATAGTGGTGGTCACGCTAATTCCCTAAACGGTAATGGATTATTATCCCCAGAAAAGCCAGGTAATGAAAAAACCGACCATTTTACCTATGATCCCAATAATCCAGTTCCAAGTATAGGTGGTAATCTCTCAACTTCCAGTTGGCCTTGGACAATGTCTGCTGAAGAACCTCTCGTGCCAGGTCCCGTTGATCAAAGAGTGATAGAAAAAAGGGATGATGTTCTAGTCTACACGACGGAAGAATTACAGCTTGATCTAGAGGTAACAGGTCCTATTGTTGTTATTCTCTTTGCTGCTTCCTCTGCTCGTGATACTGATTTTACAGCTAAACTAATAGATGTTTACCCTCACAGTGCCTCTATTGTTATGGCAGAGGGAATCATTCGAGCTCGTTATCGGAAAGGATTCTTAAAAACTGAATTGATCCAACCAAACACAATTTACCAATATCAAATCGAACTTTACCCAACTAGTAACTTATTTAAAAAGGAACATCGTATTCGAGTGGATATTTCTAGCTCAAATTTTCCGCGCTTTAGTCGTAATTTGAATACCGGAGAAGATGTGGCCACAGGTACTCGAATGCAGTCAGCAAATCAAACAATTTATCATGATCATCTTTATCCATCTCACATCATTCTCCCAATAATCCCAGTTAAAAACCAAAAGATTTGAGAGGAGCTTGGTTTTTTTAAGCTCAAGAAAATTATTTTTTTACTCCATTAATCCAATTTAAAGGCCAAGATACTATTTCTACACTACTGAAACAATCATCATAATCAAATGCAGATTTGGTTAAACTTCTACTCAGGTTTATTAGCTAATTAAATTTTGGAAGTCATAACGATTCAAAATAAAGAAACATCTATTTGTTTAAATGTGATGAGTTTATTAAAATCACTCGAGACTCTAGCTCAGGAATCTATTAGAATAATAAGTTAATAAGGAAATTCTAAAAACTAATATTGTTTCAAGTGACATCCAAACAAATCATTTTTTTATTAATCAAAGTTTTATCTAGCAATGTTTCCAAGGAGTTTTTATGAAACTTGAAGTTGATTCAGTTACTTTCAAAAAACAAAAAACAGACTTGATGGTCCTACTTCTGGACAGTGAAATGACCTTCTGTGAAGTTAAGGATCCTCAATTGAAAAAAATTTTAGAACAACTATCCAAAAGATATAGCAAAAAAGAGATAAATAAGGAGTTCTCAAGTTCTGTAACAATAGGAAAAATCCGTAACATTCTCGTTTTACATACCTCCTTAATAACTTCTTATGACATTGCAGAAAAAATTAAAATTTTGGCTGCCAGAGCTATTGATCATGCTAAGGGCCTTGGCTTTCTTCACATAACTTTTCTTTTGAATGGTAGGGATGCTCCAAATTTCATTCAAAACGTTGTTGAAGGCATATATTTAGGTTCCTATTATTTTGATAAATACAGAAAAGAAAAAGACACTTTCTCAAAAAAAATGACTGTCGTAGGTTCTGTTACTTCTTCATCGCTAAAGTCCTGCCGCCAACGGCTGAATCGAGCTATGCTTCTGTCAGAATGTATCAACGAGGCTCGACAGTTAGTCAATGAACCTGGAGCAGCAGTTTACCCACAGATTTTTGCAGATCTAGCTCGTCGTACTGGTAAAAAACATGGACTAAGGGTTTCTGTTTTAAATGAACGTGGTCTTAAAAAAGCTGGATATGTTGGTCTAATCAACGTAGGTAAAGGGAGTATCCATCCTCCAAGGCTAATTACATTGGAATTCCGTCCTTCGAAACCTTCTAAAACTAGACTTGCATTGGTTGGAAAGGGCATTACCTTCGATACAGGGGGTATTTCCCTAAAACCATCTAACAGAATGCTTGAAATGAAAGGAGACATGGCAGGAGGTGCAGCTGTTCTTTACGCAATGCAAGCAATAGCCCAGTTAAAAACGAGTATCAATGTTCTGGGAATTATCCCTACAGCTGAAAATATGCCTGATGCTAACTCTCAACGACCGGGGGATATTTTAGTTCCAAAGAACGGTAAGTCAGTCCAAGTAGATAACACGGATGCGGAAGGCCGTTTGGTACTGATTGATGGATTTGAAAAAGCTGAAGAATGGAAAGCAACTCATATTATAGATATTGCAACTCTGACTGGTTCTGTAATCAGAGCTTTAGGACAGGGCTATGCTGGAATCATGGGCAATGATACCGATCTTGTAAAATCGATTATTGAATCAGGAAAAAGTCATGGCGAACTATTTTGGGAATTACCGTTACCAGAAGAATACAGAAATTTCTTAAAAACTCCTTATGCTGACCTAAATAATGTTGGTTCTTCTTATGCTGGTGCCATCACTGCAGGTCTGTTCTTACAGGAATTCATTCCTGAACAAACAAACTGGGCTCATCTTGATATAGCAGGCCCTTTCCTTTTTGATAAGCCTTGGAAATATTTTAAAGCTGGCGCTACTGGCTTTGGTTTAAAGACTTTTGTAGAGCTATGTAGACGATTAGAAAAATAAACTTTCTTTTTTTTCAGTTAAAACGTTTTATTTAGATGGTTCGGAAGTAACCTCATCACCAACTGTAATTGTTACGTCAGCCTTAAAGCGTTTGTACTTTTTGTATGTCACTATCTCCCTAATACGAACGTTCTGGCCAGGGAATCGCAGTACATCATCAGCACGAGTGTAGGTTGGAAACCAATATTTGCCATCAATATTCTCACGGTAGGTTTCGAACTTAGGAAACCTTTGATCCCGGTTGTGCCTTGTAACCCGATAAACCGTTTTACCATTGGTTTTCACAATTTGCAAATCCTGATCATCAACCCATATCTTCCCTTCAAAATAACGTTCCCTCTTCTTAATCACCCGAGGACTTACATCAAAGACAAAGGTGTCAATTTCATCTACCAACTCCTTCCCAAGATAATGCAAATTATATTTACTGATGCTAGAAGTCGTTAAAACAAATGGAAAGATATTTTGAATATCATCTAAGTCCTCTTGCGTGAGCTGAATGCTTCGCAGAGTACTTTGGGGCGCCCGCAAAACCTTTTCGATTCTTTTTCCCTTATTATCAAAAATAATATCAGACTCTGTAAAATAACGTTGCCCTGTTCTTCCTCCATTTAGTGTTAAAACCTCAATTTTCACGGTTTGGCGATAAGTATAATTGTCACGAGCCTGACTAAACTCTTCTTCTTTGGCAGCAAATTGTTTTACAATTTCTTCAATTGAAAACGGAGGGGATTCATTCCGAATATTTAGGCTTTGAGCCTCACCTCTCACCAAAAGGTTAGTGTGGAAAAACCAAAACAACATTGAAATTACAAAATATTTTAAAGTCATTTTTCCCCTCCACTCAACGTTTAGACTCTTTTAACTTAGACTCTTTTAACTTAGAAAAGGTTATCTAAAAAAAAAGCCTCAATACTTTGAGGCTTTTAAAAATCCCGGCAATGACCTACTCTCCCACCAAGTTTCCCTGGCAGTACCATCGGCGCTGAGGGGCTTAACTTCCGTGTTCGGGATGGGAACGGGTGTGACCCCCTCGCTAGAATCACCGAGAATTTTTTAATAAAATTTATAATTACCAACAATCCTTTATTAGCAAGTACGACTGAAATAGAAGGTCAAGCCGAACGACCGATTAGTACTGGTTAGCTGAAGCCATTACTGACCTTACACATCCAGCCTATCAACGTAGTAGTCTACTACGGGTCTTCTTACCTATTGGTTGGGAGATCTCATCTTGGAATGGGCTTCACGCTTATATGCATTCAGCGTTTATCCCGACCGAACGTAGCTACCCAGCGACTGC
>CAYWYX010000036.1:0-22582 GCA_964462735.1 uncultured Acidobacteriota bacterium
TAGATACCCCAAATGATTATCAATTTTGGGCTTCAGATATTAACCAAGATGGTTATTTTGATCTTGTCATTGCCCAAAAAGATAAAGGCCACTCCAAAAAAGACGAGTCTCTAATTTACTGGGGTAATCCGAAAGGACTAGACAAAGATCAAGTGACTGCTATTCCAACATTAGGTGCGACGGGAATTGCTATTGGGGATTTGGACGCGAATGGGAAAAAGGATTTAGTTTTTGCCAACAAACGAGACGGAAGTAGTCATGTCCCCTCCCTTATTTACTGGGGAAATCAGAAAGGAAGGTACAAAAAAAACCAAAGACTCTCTCTCCCGACATCTGGACCCGGTATGTATGCCGCAGCAGATATTAATCAGGATAATTTCCCCGATCTTTTTTTCCCGATGATCAATCCCATTATATACTGGGGTAGTACTGCTGGTTTCTCCCAGAAACAAACGACCAGACTCAATACTAAACAAATGTATTCAGGGCGATTCGCGGACTTTAATCGGGATGGATATTTAGATTTAGCTTCGAGTGAATGGAAACCTGGTCATCAAGAAACTAGCCTTTACTGGGGAGGACCCACAAATTATTCAAAAGATAACCGTTTTGTTTTCCACGTTAGTGGTTTGCGTCATCATACTGTGGCAGATTTGGATCAAAATGGTTGGCTTGACATTATTTTCACAAGTACGACTAATCAAGAATTATTTATCTACTGGAATCAAGAAGAGGGTTTTAATAACAATAAAAAAACAAGGTTGCCAACAGCCGTTAGTGTTTCTGCTGAGATAGCTGATCTTAACGCTGACGGATACCTTGACATAATTGCCCCAAATTTGTTTGATTTAAATCCAGCTCCTGGCCAGCCTCAATCATTTGGAGGATCACCTCAAGGAAATACCTTTATCTACTGGGGAAGTAGCAAGGGCTACTCAACCTCAAAACGACAAACCCTACCTTCAATCGGTAATGCCGATGTTGCTGTAGCCGATCTCAACCAGGACAATCGACTTGATTTAGTCCTTACTAGCTATCATGCTGGCTATACTCGGAGTCATCCCTCAACTATTTACTGGAACAGTGCCCAGGGTTTTGATGCTTCAAAATCCACTCAGTTGCCAACTAATTCAGCATCAGGTGTCTTGGTAACTGATTTTGATCAAAATGGCTACAAAGATATTCTATTTTCTTGTCATTCCAAAAATGGAAATCATCGAAATAGCGCCTTTTTGTACTGGGGTAGTAATAAAGGTTATAGTCCAAACCATCGTAGTCTTTTGCCAGTATTAGGACCCCATTTTCTTAGTGTTATTGATATTGGTCATATTTATGATAGAGGAGATCGATATGACTTTATTTCAGCCCCCTTTGATGGTGGTATCAATCCAACATTCTCGAAACTTAGTTGGAAAGGGGATACTCCGTTTCGAACAGCGCTTGAATTTCAAATTCGTACAGCCCCGACACGCCAGCAGTTGGATAATCGCCCTTGGCAAGGTCCCGATGGTCTGAAAAGCTTTTATCAAAAATCTCCTGCAGTGCTAGATAGTTTTCCAGAACGTTTTCGCTGGATTCAATATAAGGCTAGTTTAATTAGCCCAGCCTCAGCCAATAGCCCTGTTCTTCGTTCGGTTTCAATTAGTTTCAATTGATGCACTATTTCCGGAAAATACAGGGTTGTAATTTATGGAATGGGTTTTAAGATAGTAGTGTTTGGTAGGGAAGCTGAAAAGAACTTTAATGATCCCAGTAACTTTTACTTACAGTGATTAAACACTAATCTATATGCTAATACCTTCTCAAATGATACCCATCCATGACTACAGTTCGAATCACCCAAAATAATTAAATTTAAAGGAAAACGCTGAAATGAATCCCTCAAAATTGAATGAAAATGAACTAAATCACCATGCATTTGAATTGGAAAAAGAGGGTTATACCATCATTCCCAATATTCTATCTGATTTAGATTTGAAGAACGCCAAAAATGCAATTGATGAAACACTAGAACGAGAGAAAAAAATTGCCCGTAAGTATGATCTACAAAATGAAAACCTGTTGATGTGTTTCAATGCGCAGGGTAAACATCGCTATTTCCCTGGAATGTTAATACAACATCCTGAACCTCTTCTAGTAGCTCAAAGGATTTTAGGCAAGGACATGTTCGCTCATAATCTAGCTATTCGAAAACCTCTGCCATCTGGAAAGAAAGACTGGAGTAAGCTAGGAGGCTATCTTCATGCTGACTGGCACCATTTTACAGTCAATCCTTTTATTGGGGGAAAACACTATCCTATGGCTATTCAGTCAGTCTGGTGCATTTCAGAATTCACAGAGAAAAATGGTGCTACATATATCTGGCCTGGATCACATTTGTCCCTAAAAGTTCCGCCGGAACAACCTAATACATTGCCTTCAGGTTGGATTAGAGCCAAAGCTACCGCAGGCTCTGCAATTCTTTGGGACTCTGCTCTGTGGCATACCAGTGGAACCAATTTTGGAGAGGACCCGAGATATTCCTTGGTTTTTTACTTCCAGCGCTGGTGGGTCAGGGGCTTTAACGATGCTTACCGCTTATGTCCGCCAGAAGCCCGAGAACAAATGACTGCAGAAGAGCGACAAATTTGGGGATTAGAAGCTGCCGTTCCACCTAATACTCACTTTAGAGAAATGACCGATCATCAAATTAAATCCCTAACTCCTGAAGAAAAGGCCGTTCTCAATATTGCAGCCTTTTGACAAAATTCAAGAAAGATTTAGTCGGTTACCTGCTCTAGAATAGCAAAATCTCCTGGGTTCCAAGCCTGGGCAATGATATAGAACTTGTCATTAGTTTTACGCAACACGGCATTGTGAATATGCTGAAAATTCTTTAAACCGAGATCTTCCTTAATCATAACCGCAGAAACCACTTTGTCGCCTTTAAGAATATAGATTGGAGCTCCCTTACTACGATCAGGGCCATGCAAACACCCAACTATCCCATATTTCCCTTCATAATCAATGTCACATGGAAATGAACCTTTAGGTAATTTTAATGTTGACTGGTAATGTCCATACCGGGTAAATCGGTCAACTTCGGAATTTGGACGATCAGCAACGTCGAGGCGTTTTTTACCCGGTGGCACAGTGATTCCATGACCAGTGCCAAATTTCCCTGGATCACTTCCTTTACCGCCAAAAGCAAGATCATGCCAAATTACCTTGAAAGGATTGGTACTAAGAATCCTAGCTGTCAGGATAAAGTCTAGGCTAGAATACCCTGTCGCCACATAGAATTGACCGCCTAGCTCTTCAACATCTGTAGGAGTAAAGTTACCTTTACCAAAAAAATAATCGTTAACAGCTGGTTGATCAAAATCATCATTAGAATCAGGTGGACCTAAAGTGTTAACCAAGTTTCCATCAAGAGTTGTTGTATAAATCTGCCCTGTCTTGTTGGCTGGAAATGTAAGATACCCTTTCCCATCACCATACCAAATGGTTGTATTGTGTAAATTAACATCCTTAACTGAATTAACAGTATCCAACAACCGAATAGTTTTAAAATCAGCACTTATCTGGACAATTCCTGCACCTGGCAATGCAAAATAAGTTTCTCCATGGGCCTGACGACGATCAACTGCAAATCCTCCATGGGCAGAAACTAGAACTTTCTTAGCTTTTTCAGGCAGATGTGCTGAAGTATAAAGAACTTTAAATCTCATTTTCCCTTGCCCGCTAACTGCTGGTTCTGATGTCTTAGTATGATTTACACCAGCTGTCCCTGCTACAGTTACGTAAAGCCCTGTTGACTTTAGGTCATGGGAATACAAGATTGCATCGTTTGGTTTGGCAATAAACAAACCAAGAACAGTAAAGATAGAACAAAAAAGCAATTGTTTCATTTATAGATCCTCTCTAGGTGGGATTTAATCAAACCCATTCAAAAAAATCCACAAACCCTTTTTTCAATCATAATCATTTCATAAATTAAGCTATATTCAAGAGTTCAGCCTACGTTACAAGAGGTAACAACCCCATAATACAAGAGAAATCCTTTAATGCTAGCCTTAGTCAACAATAATTACAGCTGAATATCTTAAATTCTCTTACTAAGTTATATGGAAAATTAATTTTCTTATCTTTATTATTAAAATAAGTATACCTCCAACATCCTCCCAAATAATTATTTAATAATTTGGCTGAGCATCTAAGACAATAATCTAACCCTTCCAATTGATATTTTTACTTCTAAGTATTTTACAAATAAGTTCCCCTAACTAGCCTTTGGATTGTACCGAACAGATAACTCAACTTTCTCAATTAGAATCTTTTGGAGAATTTTCTTTTGACGATTTATTACTCTGATTCCTAATAGATTAGATCCTAAAGCCAGTTGTTTTACTCTAACATCGTACTCCAGCCAGCCCCTATTAAATTGAACATTTTTTAATAGGGAGTTATTGATCCGTACTTCTATAGAGCTTTCTATCCCCTGCAAAAGCCCACTAGTCCAGTAAGGAGCTGGCCCCGGCCCACCCTCTCTCTTTGGAACCATCCATTCCCTGACTAATACTGGAGAAAGCTTTTTCTTCGGAGGAAGTTCTTCTGTGGACAAGTCATTCAGCAACACTCGGAGATTAATGTCCAACACTTTTTTTCCCGCATTGCTTAAGTCATCACCAACATAAAGAGTCAAAAGAGTATCAGCTTCTCCATCATTTTCAAGAGCTGCCGGCAAAGAAGCCAACATATTAGTATTAGAATAAAAAAGGCGAGGAGTTGACCAGTTTTCAGGATTAGGAAGTACCGAAGGACCATGCCCTCCTCCGCGACGTTGAATGACAAATGTTTTGTCCAAATATCGAATAGTGTCGGGACTCCCCATTTCTCTATAGGCTGTCTGATGAAGTGGCCAATGTAGTTCTCCTGGGTCAGGAGCATACTTAAAATTAAAAGTTTGAATTCCGTCAGTTCCCTGACGATACCAGTTGGACCAAACACCTCGTAAAACCTCTATGGGGGGTACACAATATCCATCTGAAGAATGGTGATCATCCATTGCACAGAAAATCTTAATTGGTAAATCTGCTGTAAGATGCCGAAAAGCAAGCACATCTACTTCAAAATTTCGACAGCCTAGAACAATAATATCGATGAGCTGTTCCTGTAGCCAAGTTGCAACGTCCATTCCTTCAAATTGACAACCAACTAGATTTTCTGGTACTCGCACTGCAATCAAAAAGGGACGCCCTCGTTGTTGCTCCTTTTCTAGAGTCATTATCCGAATATTACGGATCAACTCTGTTAACAGTGCTCTATTCTCCCAAGCTTGTCCTGGGGGCAGAACAATTCCCATTCGAGCAAAGTCCAGTTCAATTCCATCAAAATCGTAGTCGGAAGCAATTTCTTCCATTTTGCGCAACACATAGTCCCGCACTCCCTTGACTGCATAGTTCCAAAAGCCATTGTCATGCCACGGTACTGAGATTAACCATTCAGGGTGCTTTTGCTTTAGTGGCACTGGATTTAGCCTGTCCATATCATCAATGAATGTGCCACGTCCTGGAATAAATTGGGGATCATTATCAGACCCATTCATACGATGGGAAAAAAATACTTCTAGTCCCCTTTTACTCGTCTCATCTTGAAAAATTTTAACAATATCAGTGCCTTCTTGAATCCAGCGTTGAAACGCTGGCTGGTTATAGGTAGGTAAAAATTTACTTGGATATGGAACAACATTCCCTTCTCCCCAGTTCCACCAGACGCTATCAATACAAGAACTTGGATCATCAATGAAACTGAAACGATCTCTGATAATCTCATGGATACTAGAATATTTATCTGGATCTACTAATAAAACATCAAAGTTCTTAACCACCCTCCGACGTCTATTTACTGCCTTAATATGCGACGCCGATAATTTGATGGGAGATCGTTTAGAAAACGATTGTTTCTCTCCTTTTGTCAGAACCTTACCTAACGCTACAGTACTAGTTAGTGTTGCCACTGTTGCATGAAAAAACTTTCTTCGGTGCATTCTACCTCCTGTACCAAAATAAGACCTAAAAGGGCATATGGTTTGATTCTCACAACTAAATTATTTTCACTGGGTTCTATAGTATAAATTCTTATTTTCTTTATAGATAGGAAAGATCTTGATCGTAGAAATTCCTAAATAAAATTAAGTCTAGATCCCAACCTTTTATTATTTGATTAGGCTAAGTTTCTCGAAAATGGGTACTCTTAAACAAAGGATTAGCACAAATAATCATCCATTTTAGTTAGTTTATAGAGATCATTTTAATAATTAACTTGGAACCGTTTATAGATTTTGTTAGAAGTTGGAGCTGTCAAAAAAATTCATGATTTTCCATAGTTAAAGCATTCACAATGTACCTTAGAAGTTACAATGACTATCCACTCTTCTAGAAATTAAGGTCCCTTATACGGCAGACACTTTTAAAATAGGTTTAGCAAAAAGAATTTATTCCTATTTAATTTCTACACTAGTTTAAAAGTAAGTTAATCGTTTCTTGAAATCTGGACAAAGTACTGTTTAACTGTAGATGTCGTAAGGGTTTAATTTTAGCTTCATCTTGTAGCAAAGGGTTTTAGGACAAGTCCAAATGGATCAAACCTCCGAATTAAATATAGAGGAATTAATAGCTCAGAAAAAGTGGATGGATCTGCGATCTCTCGTGACGAATTGGCTAGCTCCCGAAATTGCTGATCTTTTGCTCAGTGCCCAAAAATCAGATCGGGTTCTTTTATTTCGGATATTGCCTCGGACAATGTCAACGCAGGTATTCGCGCATTTAAACGCTGAGTTACAGGTATCCTTAGTAAAAGAATTAACTGATGAAGAAACAAGACAGCTACTAGAAAACTTAGAACCTGATGACCGAACCCACCTTTTTGAGGAACTACCGGGTAGGGTTACCCAAAGAATGCTTAATCTTTTAAGTCCGGAGGATTTGATCGAAGCTCGCAAACTTTTAGGGTATCCAGAGGAAAGCATTGGGCGGCTAATGACACCTGACTACGTGGCTGTTCGGGCGGAGTGGACTGTTGAAAGAAGTTTACAACATATTCGTACCGTAGGTGTCGGACTTGATACGATTGCTATGGTTTATGTAGTAGATAGCCACTGGAAGTTGCTAGACACCATTGAACTACAGCATTTTGTTTTAGCGATACCTACAGCACCAGTTGAATCGATTATGGACCGATCTTTTGTCAGTCTTTCCCCCTACAGTGACCGAGAGGAGGCTGTAGGTCTTATGGGCAAATATGATCTTTTTGCCTTACCAGTGGTTGAATCCGAAGGAGTCTTACTAGGAGTTGTAACCGTGGATGACGTAATGCATGTAGCTGAGGAAGAAGCAACTGAGGACTTTCAGAAATCGGCCGCTGTAGAACCCTTAAAAATGAGTTACGAGGAAGCTAGTGTTTGGTCTCTCTATTGTAAACGTATTTTTTGGTTGGCCCCTCTTGGCTTTGTTAATCTTGCAGCCTCTTCAGTAGTTGCTGCCTATGAAACAACCCTTTCTTCAGCAATTATCTTAGTTTTTTTTATTCCTCTTTTAATTGGTAGCGGCGGTAATACTGGAGCACAATCAGCAACCTTAATGGTTCGAGCGATAGCCACAGGAGACATCCACCTAAAACAATGGTTGCGCACTATTACTAAAGAGTTGAGTGTAGGGTTAACCTTAGGGGCTACCATGGGACTGGTTGCCTGGACGTTTGGCTTTTTTCATGGAGGGCCTCAAATTGCCCTAGTGGTTGGATTTTCCATGCTCATCATTGTACTAGTTGCTAACTCTATTGGAGCGATTCTACCTCTTGCTCTTAATCGACTGGGATTTGACCCAGCTGTTGCTAGTAGTCCTTTAATTACATCGATTGCTGATGTAGTTGGATTATTAATCTATTTTTGGTTAGCTGTTTCATTGCTACAGGGTTTTTAAAATCAATGTTTCTCAGAAGAATGTCTTCTTGAACTTTTTCCAAGACTGGTATATACAAAATGCTTTTAAACTGGAGTTTGAAACAAATTAAAACATTGACCCTGCCAAAAATATTGTTTTAATTTTCTAATAAAGATTCCTTTTTTATAGACATGGCTGTAAGAAAATCAATTAACAAGAAATTCAAAACAGAAGATTCATCGGACGTGCTCATTATTGGGAGTGGAATTGCTGGGGCAACCACTGCGCTACAACTAGCTCGAAACCCTTCACGACAAATCACCGTAATAACACGCTCACAGGATCCTAAAGAATCCAACACCCGCTGGGCTCAGGGTGGAATTGCAAGTCATGGGCCAGGGGATGATTCTAAAATCCTTGCTTCGGACATCATGAAAGCTAGTGCTAATTCTAGCAACATCGAAGCAGTTCAACTCCTTGCTGATAAAGGACCTGAAATTTTACAGGATATTTTAGTTGAAACAGCAGGGATCACTTTCGACCAAACTGCTTCTGGGGAAATAAGTTGGGGTCATGAGGCTGCTCATTCCCACCGTCGGATTCTTCATGTTGGAGATAGTACGGGTCTTAGTATTATTGAAGGATTACTTTCTGCCCTTAAACAATGTCCTAATGTGAACATCATGACTGAAGTTACGGCGGTCGATCTTATTACTTCTCCCCACCATTCTTCAGATCCTTTGGATACTTACCGACCAATCAGTTGTCACGGCGCCTATTTATTTGATTGTAGAGAAAAAAAAGTTCACCGCTACCTTACACCTTTAACTGTTCTTGCTACTGGTGGACTAGGACGAATATTTCAAAATACTACTAACCCTCCGGGTTCACGAGGTGATGGATTATCCATGGCTCACCGAGCGGGTGCTCGCATCATTAATGCAGAATATATTCAGTTCCACCCTACAGCCTTATCAGTTCCCAATTCTGAATGCTTTCTTATCAGTGAAGCTATTCGTGGAGAGGGAGGGATACTTCTTTCCCCAGAGGGTAGAGCCTTCATGGCCGATTATGCCCCCCAAGATAAAGAACTTGCTCCCCGAGACATAGTAGCCCGAGCCATACACCATCAAATGGAATCCCATGGTTATTCTCACGTGTTTCTAGACATTGCTTCACACATGCCAGCTTCAAAGATTCGTAATAGATTCCCAAACATTTGGGCAACCTGCCTTAAGGTCGGAATTGATATAACTCAAGATCTTATTCCAGTAATACCAGCAGCCCACTATTTTTGTGGTGGGATTTTAGTAGATCTATGGGGACGTTCTAGCATTGAAAATCTTTATGTGGTTGGAGAATCTAGTTGTACTGGAGTTCATGGTGCAAACCGTTTAGCATCTACTTCCCTCCTTGAGGGTTTGGTCTGGGGCACTCAAGCGGCTAGGGAAATAGAAAAAGTCATTAGCCAAAACTCTTTTGCTAAACTGCCTGCCCTTTATAATCCTCTCCCTTGGAATGAGAGCGACCTAATCACTGATCCTGACGCAGCTTTAATTCAAGGTGACATGCAAACTATCCAAAACATCATGTGGCATTATGTAGGTTTAGTGCGTAATGCTGACCGTCTTGCTCGTGCAATTCGAGAATTACGGCATCTCTGGAATGAAATTGAGGGATTTTATCGGACATCTAAGCTTAGTGACAGCTTGATTGGCCTACGCAATACTATTGAAGCAGCTCTGATTGTTGCCCAAGCTGCACAACATAATAATCACAGTCTTGGATGTCACTACCGACAGGATTCTATTGCAGTTGAAAAACGGAATTTGATTTGAATTCGATTACAGGCTAAATTACTAGAAACAAATCCAGCCATTTGACGCGATCCACAAAGCAAAGGTAATGATAAAAAAGCTAGATGATTTTCGCTATTCCATCCCGAAATCTCATAAAAAAGGAATGCTGATTGAAGGATTAATCTTTGCAAATCAACCCCTAATTCAACAAATTGGAAAAGATCTCACCATAGATCAAGTGGCTAATGTAGCAACCTTGCCTGGATTAGTTGGCCGTTCTTTAGCAATGCCAGATGCACACCAAGGTTATGGTTTTTGCATCGGTGGGGTTGCTGCAGCAGATTTAAGTGACGGTGTGATCTCAGCTGGGGGAGTTGGCTTCGACATCAATTGTGGCGTTCGTTTGTTAACCTCTCCTTTCCAACTTAATGAAATCAAATCGAAGCTCCAAATGCTTTTAAACGATCTTTTTCACAGTATTCCCTGTGGAATAGGGCAAAGGGGAGTAATAAATCTTTCCAATGATGATCTAAATCAAGTTTTAGAACAAGGTGCCCAATGGCCTGTACAAAAAAAGTTTGGTCTAACTATTGATTTAGCTTTTATTGAAGAAATGGGAAGAATCAATAGTGCAGATGCTAGCATGGTTAGCCAAAAAGCAAAAAATAGAGGACACACTCAATTAGGAAGTTTGGGTTCAGGTAACCATTTCCTCGAAATACAAAGGGTAACAGAAATCTTTGATTCTGAGATTGCCAATCGATTTGGACTTTATCACAATCAAATTGTGATACTAATTCACACTGGATCTCGCGGCCTAGGGCACCAAGTTTGCACAGACCATCTCAATTCGATGCAGGACGCTATGAAAAAATATCGTATTCACGTCGTCGACAAACAATTAGCATGTGTCCCAATCAGGTCCAAAGAAGGTCAGCACTACCTTGGAGCAATGGCTGCTGCTGCTAATTTTGCCTTTGCTAACCGTCAGATAATCACTCATCAAATCCGAAAATCCTTTGGACGAGTCATTGGCAGCGAAAACCTCAAGATTGTATATGACGTTTGTCATAATATTGCTAAAGAGGAAGAACACCGGGTAAATGGTAAGCAAACCAAGGTTCTAGTTCACCGGAAAGGTGCTACTAGAGCTTTCCCAAAAGGTCATCTAGATTTGCCCTCAGAGGTGAGAGATTGGGGACAGCCCGTTCTAGTCCCAGGAAGTATGGGAACATGTTCTTACGTTCTATTAGGTTCAGAGAGGGCTATGGTAGAAACCTTTGGTTCTTCTTGTCATGGAGCTGGTCGGGCTAAAAGTCGAAGTCAGGCTAGGCGTGAAACAACACCTGGAGAACTTTTAAGAAATTTTCGTAGGAAAAATATTCTAATTAAGGCCCAAACAAACTCAAGTCTAGTTGAAGAAAAACCTGATGCATATAAGGATGTCAATCAGGTAGTTGAGGTAATCCATAAGACTGGAATTGCAACAAAGTTAGCTAAACTCAAGCCTCTGGCAGTAATGAAAGGATGATTTAACTCTAAATATCAAAAGGGAGTTTTGATGATTCCTAATCAGATTTTTTATAGCTCTAAAAACTCAAATGATCAGAAGACCGAAATCAAAGACCCTGTATGTGGAATGACCGTTGATCCACAAACTTCATCAAATTCATATACCTATAAAGAACAAATTTATTTTTTCTGCTGTGATCACTGTTTTTCCAAATTTCAAACCGATCCTGAACAATATCTCAACAAACCACCGATTACTCCAACTGTGGAAGAGCAACCATCAGATCAAGAAGCTGAATACATCTGTCCTATGCATTTAGATATAAGGCGGAATCGATTTGGGTACTGTCCTATTTGTGGCATGGACCTAGAACCCCAACTAGCAGCCTCAATAGAAAACAATGATCCTGAGAACCTTGACATGAAAAAAAGGTTTTGGCTCAGTCTAGTGTTAACAATACCCGTCTTTCTCGCGGGAATGTCAGAAATGATTTTAGGTAAGACTTTTGTGGGGTCATGGTTCTTTCAGATTTCAAACTGGATTCAATTATTTTTTTCTACTCTCGTCGTATTTTGGGGTGGATGGCCATTCTTTCAGCGTGGCTGGACATCACTAATTAACCGCACCCCTAACATGTTCACTTTAATTGTTATGGGGATTGCTTCCTCCTATTTCTATAGTTTTTTTGTAGTTGTTTTTTCTGAAATCATCAATCACTCTGGAAGAACAGTCGTCCTTTATTTTGAAACAGCAGCTGTTATCACAACTATTGTTTTGCTGGGCCAGGTACTGGAACTCCGTGCTCGAAACCAAACCAGTAATGCCATCCAATCTCTATTAAACCTGTCACCAAAAACAGCACGATTGGTCAGGGAGGATGGTTCCGAAGAGGACATTCCTGTTGCTGATTTAAGATCAGGACAATTGCTTCTGATTCGTCCCGGAGAACAAATACCTGTAGATGGTGTTGTGTTAAACGGCTGTAGCTCGGTAGATGAGTCCATGGTAACTGGAGAATCGATCCCAATAGAAAAAATTTCTCAAAGTCATGTTACGGGAGGTACGATCAATCAAATGGGAAGTTTTGTAATGCGTGCTGAAAAAGTAGGTCAAAAGACCCTACTAGCTCAAATTATCTCGATGGTAAGCCAAGCTCAACGCACCCAAGTACCTATTCAAAGGATGGTCGATGTTGTTTCCTCTTATTTTGTTCCAACTATTATAGCCACTAGCATTTTAACTTTTATACTTTGGAGTCTCTTCGGTCCAAAACCAAGCCTCGCCTTTGCTCTAGTAAATTCGGTCTCTGTACTAATTATAGCTTGTCCTTGTGCCCTAGGATTAGCAACACCCATGTCAGTCATGGTAAGCACTGGTCGTGGAGCCAGAGAGGGTATCCTTATAAAAAAAGCTGATGTACTCCAGTCTCTAGAAAAAATAGACACCCTAGTGATAGATAAGACCGGAACACTAACTGAGGGGCGACCCTATGTAAGCTCAGTTATAACATCAGCCAATTGGAATCAATCTAATTTGCTCGCTGTAGCTGCCAGTCTAGAACAAAATAGTGAGCATCCCTTGGCAGCAGCAATTGTTAGCGAAGCTAATAGGCGTAAACTACCTCTTGCCAAGGCAGATAAATTCAAAGCGTTTGCAGGTCAAGGTGTTACTGGTCAAGTAAGCGAAAACACTTTTGTTCTTGGTAACGAAAAATTTCTCAATGAATTGAAAATCCTAACGAAACCATTATCTCAAGAAGCAGATACTTTGCGAAAAACTGGCCATATAGTTGTGTTTGCGGCCTCCAATAGTCAATTAGTTGGATTACTAGCAGTAAAAGATCCAATCAAGCCAACTACGCATGATGCTATTGCTAAACTGCACAAAGAAGGGCTTCGCATTATTATGCTGACGGGTGATAATGAAAAAACTGCATCTAAAATTGCGGAGGATTTAAAAATTGACGAGGTTAAAGCAGAAGTCACACCACAACAAAAGGTCGAGGTAATAAAGCAGCTTCAGGCCAGTGGATGTCGAGTTGCCATGGCTGGAGATGGTATAAACGATGCCCCTGCACTGGCACAAGCGCAGGTTGGAATCGCAATGGGCACAGGTACTGATGTAGCCCTTTACAGCGCTGGGATAACTCTTGTCAAGGGAGATCTTAACGGTATCGTACGAGCCCGCCGTTTAAGTAGGATAACAATGCGCAACATTCGACAAAATCTTTTCTTTTCCTTTTTTTATAACACCCTGGGAATTCCACTTGCAGCTGGAGTCTTGTACCCAGTATTAGGGATTCTTTTAAACCCAATGATAGCTGCAGTTGCTATGATCTGTAGTTCGATCTCGGTAATTGCTAATGCCTTAAGATTACGGAATATTTCACTCTAAAATTATGAAACTTTTCATTGATAGGTAAAAGGGATTTGATGAATAGGTAAAACTGATTTTTCTCGAGGCAATTTTCTAGTCAGATTTTTCCAATTTATTTTTCAAAGTCAGAAAAATGACACATTAAAGCTCCACTTAAGGACAATTCAGTAATTCTGATACCTGAAAATTCGTAATTATTCAAACCTAACGAATTACTCCCTAATCTCTTATGTTACACTAGAGTTTAATGGTGCATATGTAATCAGTACTATTAAGTATGTTATAAAAATGATCAATATTACTGATTGAGTTTCTTCTTGATTAAATGAAGATAACTCATGATTAAATAAATAAGAAAGCAAATGTTAAAAAGGAGCCCCCATGAAAATTGCCATACTTCATGGCCCGAGAGATCTTCGTATCGAAGAAAAACCTCTTGACACTAGCAGTCTTAAAAGCAAGGAAATATGGATTGAAACAGAAATAAGTGCTTTAAAAATAGGAACAGATAGAGGTAATTATGAGGGAGCAGAACAAGTCCCAGGCGCTCCCGTTGGCTATCCAAGATGGGTAGGAGACAGTAGCCTAGGAATTGTTCGGGGTATAGGTAGTGATGTTAAACAAGTTAAGATTGGTGACCGAGTGGTTACGCGACAACCTCACCAATCAGAGTATATAACTAATGAATCAGCTAGCCTAGTGAAGGTCCCTGAAGGAGTAAATTCAGAAGACGCAGTTTTTGCACATCTTTATGCTCTCAGTTCACAATGTTTTCACAAAGCCCAATTTCGAGTTGGTGAAAATGTTGCAGTAGTTGGACTAGGAGTTCTAGGTTTAGGTGCCGTTGCCTTGGGCCCTCTTTTTGGAGGACGACTTATAGCAATTGGCAATAGCCCTACTCGTTTAGAAATGGCCAAGCGAATGGGGGCACATACTGGCTATCTGTACAATGACCCAGATCTACAGGATAAGCTGGACAACTTTACTAATGGCTTTGGAGTTGATTTAGTAATATTAACTGCTAATCCATGGCCCGCATTTCGAACCGCCCTGCAAAGTGTTCGTGAAAATGGTCGAGTTTCTATTGTGAGTCTGTTAGGACGCGGGGAAACACCTCTCGATTTCAATCCTCTCTCGATGGAGTTATTTTACACTAAAGGTATATCCCTCCATGCAGTCTCTGGTCCGGTGGGTTATCTTTACCCAAATGGAGGGATAAGTTCTATGATCGAAAATCGATATGATAATGATCGCACAGCAGTGCACATCCTATCTCTCATGGAAGATGGTTTGTTGGAGCCGAAAAGACTTATTACTCATCGTTTCCATTATACTAAAATGGTAGAGGCTTACGAGATGGCTTATAACCGTGAAAAAGCAATGCTAGGAGTAATTTTTTCATGGAAAGAGCAGTAGCTTAGATTGGGTTTAAAACTATTGAGTTTAAAAAAATGATTTTTTCCAACCGATAAAGCTTCTAAGAAAACTTAGAACGTTAGAGGACTTTATTGATACCAGATTTAATTAAATTAGGGTTTTCCTTTTAAGTTCTCATTTCTTAACCAATCCCCATACTTGATTGGATTAGTTATTGTAAAAGTAATTGGACCAAATAGGGTTCAAATTGCTATCTAGAAAAGTCGATGAATGTAGCTATTTTGTTAAGTCGGGCAGCTCAGGCAAATGGAGAAAAACTGGCAGTTGTTCAAGGGAATAAGCATCTCTGTTATCAAGAGCTTAACCTTAGAGCTGGGAAAATAGCTTATGCCCTGCAAAAATTGGGAGTCAATCGCGGTGACCGAGTAGCTCTAATCCAGCATAATGCCCCTCCTTTTCTTGAAACATTATTTGGTCTTTTCAAACTCGGGGCCGTAGCGGTTCCTATTAATTGGCGTCTCCATCCACGGGAAATCACCTTTATTTTAGAGCAAAGTGGAACTAAAGTCGTAGTTCAAGATGAGTCATTTCCTAGCTGGGTATCAGGTTGCCATGATCAACTTCAAATTGAACATTGGATCCAAATTGGTGCTGAAACTCAGCCTCACTTTATAGATTACGAGGACTTATTAGCGCAAACACCAGAGCCACTTCCTGATGAAGAACTGGAAGACAGTAGCTTAGCTTGGCTATTCTATACTTCCGGCACTACCGGTAAACCTAAAGGTGCAATGTTATCCCATCGGAACTTGATGTCTATGACCATGAATTTTTTTGCTGATCACTACGTTCCTGGTGAAGCGGACATCGCCTTTCATGCAGCACCACTTTCTCATGGAAGTGGCTTGTATTCTTTACCAATGGTTGGACGAGGTGTTACAAACGTCCTCCATAATTCTATAGGATTCAAACCTGGTTTAGTCTTTGAAGAACTTCATCATTGGAGAGTAACTATAATCCCATTTCTAGCCCCAACTCAGGTCAAACTCCTTGTGGAAGAGGCTTCTGTTAACCCGCAAGATACATCGCATTTAAGGGCTATCATATGGGGAGGTGCCCCCATGTATGTAGACGATGCTCATAAAGCAGTTAAGCAATTTGGACCTATTCTAACTCAGCTTTATGGTCTGGGAGAATCCCCAATGACTATTACAGCGTTAGGAAAAAAAGAAATGGCAGCAGAACTCCAAAAAAATCCTTCTCTTCTAACTGCAGGACGTCCTCGTACTGACGTAGAGGTTAAAATCATCGATAATTTAGATAAAGTAGTTCCTCATGGTTCTATTGGGGAAGTGATTGTGCGTGGAAGCGTTGTAATGAAAGGGTATTGGGATAACCCTGACGCAACCGCTGAGACCATGCGCAATGGATGGCTGCATACTGGAGACATAGGCTATATCGACAAACGCGGATTTCTTTTTTTGGTTGATCGTAAGAACGATATGATTATTTCGGGTGGATCTAATATTTATCCACGTGAAGTTGAAGAAGTATTACTTGAACACCCTCAAGTAGCTGAAGTAAGCGTATTTGGGATTCCAGACCAACAGTGGGGAGAATCTGTAAAAGCTGCTGTACGTCCAGTTGATTTAAATACTCCCCCATCTTCTAGAGAGCTTATTGCATTCTGTCAGGACCGCATTGCTAGCTACAAGAAACCAAAATCAGTTGTCTTTGTCGCCAAAATCCCTAAAAATGCGTACGGAAAAATTCTGAGGCGAGAACTTCAGAAAAAATTTCAATAACCAAAAGCTTTTGATTCTTTATCAAAAAATTAATATTTAGTAGGAATAGAAGTTCACTTGCAAATCTTATGGACAGCCAAAATACTAGAATGCGAATTGGTGCTGATGTTGGAGGGACGTTTACCGACGTAGTACTAATTGATGGTGAGGGCCACGTTTGGACTCACAAGATACCATCAACACCTCCACACTTCGAAATAGCCGTTCTCAAGGCCATCAAACATTTACTAACAGAAACAAATATTTCTGGATCAAAAATATTTGAAGTAACTCATGGAACTACCGTTGCCACTAATGCAATTTTAGAACGTCGCGGAGCACTTACAGGACTAATTACTACCAAGGGATTCCGAGATGTCCTAGAACTTCGTCGAATCCGTGCACCTCAACTATACAACCTGTTTTTTGATAAACCTAAGGAACTAGTTGAACGTTACCTACGCTTTGAACTAAATGAACGAATCTCAGCGAAAGGTGAAGAACTAATATCCGTGAATATTGCTGAACTATCTCAACTAAAGGATCATTTAAAAACGGTTGGAGTAGAATCAATAGCCATATGCCTACTCCATTCTTATGCTTATCCTAAACACGAAATCTTAGTTGGAAATTTTCTTAGGGAACATCTACCTGATGTACAAATTTCTGTATCCTCTGAAGTTCTGCGTGAAAGAAAAGAATATGAACGTACTGCCACTACTGTTGTTAATGCATACGTCCGCCCCGTAATGCAACAGTATCTGACTGCACTTGACAAGGGCCTAAAGACTCTAGATATCAATGCACCACTTCTGATAATGCAGTCTGCTGGAGGACTAACTCCAGAACAAGAAGCTGGCCAACGGCCAGTTTATGTTTTGGAATCTGGTCCTGCGGCTGGAGTGCTAGCAGCTAAATCTAATGCTGACCGATTAGGATTTAATAATGTGATTACTTTGGATATGGGTGGTACAACAGCCAAAGCTTCACTGATCGAAGAAGGTAAGGTCGGGTATAGTCCAGAGTATGAAGTTGGAGCTTCTCTCTCCTCTGGAAACCGCTTGGTTGGTGGCGGAGGAGAACTAATCCGCGCTCCTAGCATAGATATTGCTGAAGTTGGTTCAGGAGGGGGTAGCATTGCATATTTGGATGCAGCCGGAGGGCTTAGAGTAGGACCCCGAAGTTCAGGAGCTATTCCTGGTCCAGTCTGTTATCAGCAAGGAGGAGAAGAACCTACAGTTACAGATGCTAATGTAGTTCTTGGTTATATTCGATCTGGATTGTTAGCTAATGGAGGGATAAATATCAACCTAGAACAAGCACAAAAGGTACTATATGATCGTATCGCCCGTCCTCTTAACATGAATCTTCTAGAAGCTGCTGAAGGAATCCACCGTATTGCTAACGCAGGGACAATGAGAGCTCTACGCGCGGTGTCAACCGAACGAGGTCGTGATCCAAGGGATTTTATTTTGATGGCATTTGGAGGTTCTGGACCCGTTCACGCAGCCAGACTAGCACAAGAACTTTCAATTAAACAAGTCATCATTCCGACATTACCAGGGCTATTTAGTGCTTTGGGTCTTCTTGCATCAGGAATAGAACACCATGATGCTAGAAGTTGTTTGTTATCAAGTGAAAATATTCAATCAGAAATCCTGGAGAAAATTAAATTTGAGCTCCAAAATAAAATGGTAACCCAATTTGAAAACGAAGGTTTTGTTCAAACTAAGCTGAGTTTAAACTGGAGTGCAGATTTCCGTTTCCAAGGCCAAACCTCTGAAATAAGACTAGACCTCACCAATGAAGTAGTTAATAACGAAACTATTGAGAAATTAATTCAGAACTTTGTGACTGAGCACGAAAGATTGTATGGTCACCGTTCAGACCCTGACAACCCAATAGAGATTACTGCTGTGCGCCTTGTTGGGAAAGTGATTGGCGAAGATTTCCCAAAATCCTTCAAACCCATAGGTTCACTATTAATACACCAGTCATCCAGCCGGTTGGCTTACTTCGGATCCCATTATGGGCAATTGGATACCCCAGTTATTAGACGTTCAGACCTTTCGAAAACAACTAAAGGTCCTGTCTTAGTTGATGAATACGACTCAACAATTGTTGTTCCACCTTCAATGTCAGTGTGTCAGGATAACCAAGGTAATCTTGTAATAGAGTGTGAAAATGATTAAATCTGTTAAATCATCATACAAAAAAGGTCCTGGGGAGTTCAAAATAGATCTAGTTACCCGTGAAATTATTCAAAATGCTCTGGCTTCAGCCGCAGATGAAATGGCCATGGCCCTCTACCGCACAGCCTATTCTACAATCGTTCGAGATTGTCTCGATTACTCAACTTCCTTATGCAATGCCGAAGGTGAAATGATTGCCCAAGGGGTTACGACGCCTTTACACCTAGGGAGTATTCCTTTTGCAATGGAAAGTCTGTTTCGGAAATATGGAGAGGACATGTTTCCTGGAGATATATTTATTTTAAACGATCCTTTTGACGGAGGCATGCATATCCCAGATATCTTTATTGTGAAACCAATATTTTGGGAAAAGGAAATCACTGCTTTTGCTGTAAGTACAGCGCATCATTTAGACTTGGGAGGTCGCTTGCCCGGAAGTTCTGCTTGCGACAATACCGAAATTTTCCAAGATGGATTGAGAATTCCTTGGTTAAAGCTTTACAATCAAGGGAAACCTGATGAAGCACTTTTCACAATTTTGAGAACTAATGTACGAGTTCCTAAAATGACAATTGGAGATGTTAGGGCTCAAATGTCAGCTTGTACTATTGGAGAAAGAGCCATTCATGAAATTATTCAGCGTTACGGACTAAAAACTTTTACCGACTGTACGACCGCACTAATTACATATACAGAAACATTACTTCGAAGGGAAATTGAATCCTGGCCCGATGGAAGCTATTCATTCACTGATTATATGGATAGTGATGGAGTACAAGGACCTCCTGTTCCACTCCATGTAAAGATAACCATAAAAGGCGATTCTCTCACAGCTGATTTTACTGGCTCAGCAGAACAAGTGAGGGGAGCTATTAACTGTACTCTCTCGTTTACTGCTTCGGTTGTTGCCCTATGCATCCGATCTGTAATGCAGGAAGATATTCCTAATACGGCTGGACTCTTCCGGCCCTTACGAATCATCGCTCCCGCTGGTACAGTGGTTAATGGAGAAATGCCCGCCGCTTCTTCAATGCGAGGAATTACAGGTTTTCGTCTTATTGATACTGTATTTGGAGCTCTGGCTAGTATCTTACCTCATAGGGTATTTGCAGCAAGTGAAGGTGGAAATACCTTAGTTATTATTGGTGGACAAAGAGAACAGCAAGGTCAAGTGACACCATACGTTTATTACGAACTCCTATCGGGTACCTGGGGAGCACGTCCTGATAGAGATGGTAATGATGGTTTGTGCCACATTGCTAATGTGTCTGCTAATATCCCCATTGAACAAGCTGAGTGTGAGTATCCTATTCGAATTAAGCGATATGGATTTGTAAAAGATAGTGGCGGCGCTGGACAGTTCCGAGGTGGATTAGCCATCGAACGGGAATGGCATCTATTAGAAGGCAACGCTCATCTAGCAATTCGTTCTGACCGCAGGGACCATCCTCCGTACGGACTCTATGGAGGAAAACCAGGACGAGGATCAACTACTCAGTTAAAAGAATCAACAAGAGAACGAGTACTACCAACAATGATTTCGACTTCGATGAAACAAAACGAGTCTATCTACCATCGGCAAGCCGGTGGAGGGGGCTGGGGTTCACCCCTATGTCGTTTGCCACAATCAGTTCAAAGGGATGTAATCAATGATAAGGTATCCATAAGAGCTGCTCGTGCGGACTACGGTGTTATAATTAAAGAAGATACATTAGAAATTGATGAATCCAGGACAAAAGAACTGCGTAAGAAAAGAGAAAAGACAAAAGATCGTTGAAGCTTTTTTTTATTATCTGAAATCCCATTAATGACGTAATTAACAAATAAACATCCTAAACTCTAGGATAGCTTTTAATTCTTTTTCCTACTTCTATAGTATCAATTTCATTTTATTTTTCTGAATAACTGTGAGTTTAGGTAACAATCTAACATTTTTAAAGGATGGTGATACCCTTAAACCAAATTCAGATTAGACTCGATTTAAGAATTCCAATGAGAGACGGAGTGTCTCTCTACGGAGTACTTTATCATCCAGTGGTTGGCAAGAGATTTCCTGTTCTCCTGATCCGGTCTCCCTATGACACTCAAAATCCAAAATATTTAGACTGGGTTATGCGATTTACCCAAAATGGCTATGCTATAGTCCTCCAAGATTGTAGGGGCCGATACGAATCAGAAGGAGAGTTTAAACCCTATGTAAATGAGGCCAATGACGGTTATGACACCTATGAGTGGCTCGGTCAACAACCATGGTGTGATGGAAACATTGGCACTTTCGGGATTTCCTATCCTGGATTCACTCAACTACAACCAGCTCCCTTAAGAAATCCCTACGTTAAAGCCCTTGTTCCCATTGCTAATCAAGAAGATAATTACGGTCACCTTCGTTATAACGGTGTTCTCCAACTTGAAAATGCAATTAATTTCTTATGGATTGGTCACCATAATCTTCAACACATTGTTAGAACTAACATCAATATAGATGGTCTTTTTAGACATTTACCACTGATTTCTGCTCTTGATGAAGTTGCTGATCGACCCTTCTATCGTGAAACAGTCATGCACTCTTCCTTTGATGATTTCTGGAAGTCCTATAGCATGAAAGGAAAATATAAGGAGGTTGACGTTCCTGCACTATTTATTACCGGGTGGTACGACAATCTTCTTCATGAAAGCTTTAAATGTTTTAAGGGCTGGACTACTCAAGCTTATTCTTTCAAAACCCGAAAACTATCCAAACTTTTGGTCGGACCCTGGACTCATACCCAAATCGGCAGTGCCAAAATCTGCGGTGACATTAACTTTGGGGCAACAGCTGAGATAGATATTCCCAACACTCATTTACGGTGGTATGACCAAAGACTCAAAGGAATTGATAGTGGAATAGATCAAGAACCGCCAATTAAAATCTTTGTCATGGGAGCTAACACCTGGCGTTTCGAACAAGAGTGGCCTCTTGCTCGCACACAATATCAAAAAGTTTATCTTCATAGTCAAGGAAAAGCAAATTCAGACCAAGGTGACGGTTGGCTTGACTTTGATCCTCCAAAAGATGAAGGTCCAGATCTGTTTCAGTACGATCCTGAACAACCAGTACCCAGCCTAGGAGGACAAAGTATGTTACCCAAAAATACCGGACCCAGAGATCGCTCATCACTTGAATGCAGAGAAGATATTCTGGTTTATTCAACTAAACCACTGGGGAAAAATCTCGAGGTAACTGGACCTATTTTAGTCAGACTATTTGCAGCGTCATCGGCATTGGATACTGACTTCACAGCTACTTTGGTAGATGTTTATTCGTCAGGACAAGCCATTCATATTTGTGAAGGTATTGTTCGTTGTAGGTTTCGTGATTCCTACGAATCACCAACACTCATTCAACCAGGAATAGTTTATGAATATGAGATTCAGTTATGGGAAACTAGTAACCTTTTTAAAGCCGGCCACATAATTCGGCTCGAAATTTCAAGTAGTAATTTCCCTCGTTTTGACCGTAATCAGAATACAGGTAATCCTTTGGGTATGGACACAGAAATTCAGTTAGCAACACAAACAATTTACCACAATACGAAATATCCATCTCATATGGTTCTACCTGTCATTCCCTGAAAGTTAA
>CAYWYX010000036.1:22682-23930 GCA_964462735.1 uncultured Acidobacteriota bacterium
TACATCTACATTTCTAATTTCACCTTGAAAACACTCCTTCTTGACTTATTTGAGACAACACTGATTTAAATGTTGCTTCTGGAATGGCATTGTAGTTGAAAAGTGCCACTAGAGGATAAAGAGTTCCACTGTAGGTAATGAAGTGAAAAGTGTCGGTATTTAGGGAACGAGTCCACCAGCGGCCTGATTGTCTTTGATTCCGTAACAACCATTCTACTCCCCGACGAATTCTAGGATCATTCTTACTGATACCAACCTCACTTAAAACAATTAGAACTAAACCCGTTTGATGGCCATCGCTGGGAGGATCTTCAAAATCTATTTCGGATCTTAGCTTTTCGGCACGATTACCATCTCCCCACTGTTCTGGATCAGCAAAGGTGCGAATCGACCATCCTCCATCCGGGCGTTGTAACTGCCATATCCTATTAATAATGCTAGTCTTCTCATCCTCACTAAGCAAACCTGTCATTCTTGAAGAAGCCCAGAGAAGAACAACTCGTCCATAATCGTGAGGAGGATTAGTTTTAGACAAATAGTGGCGTAATCGTTCTATCTTCAATTTGACTTTTTCATCATTCAACTCAGAGAGCCATCCTGGTGCGATGCCAACAGCTAAAGCTGCAACCGTTGCTTCCTGAAAAGCGCTTGATTCTAAAGGGGGCCAACATTGAGCAGCTTTCCATGAACCACTAGGAAGTTGTCTCTCAAATAAAGTGTTCAGGGCCAATCTTGTTTCATTAGATAACTTACCTGATACATGCGCATCCCATTCTGCAAACCCCCTCGCAATATAGATGAGCTGTGAATCACCTAATTTCCCATTACCTCCTAGAGAACTAGCTGTTGTTTTAAAAAATTTCAGAAAAAATTCACGAACTTGCTCATTAGGTTTTCCCAAAAATCTTGTCAGAGAAGGGCGCAGGGCCATGTAGGTACCATTCGTGTGACAGGTGACACATTTCTTGCTGCCAATCCAAGCTTCGGTTCCTTGTTCAATGTATTGAGTAGCTAATTTTACCGAAACAGTCTGTCGCCTTGGTTCATTAGATCGTGCCCCAGGAATTTTAATGCCTTCAAATTTATATTGAAATTTAGATCCGTCATTTTCTACATTATTTTCAGCAGAAAAATAAAAGCCAATAGCCAACACCAAACTAAAACTACCAACCACAAGATACTTAAGGAATAGCATCATTAATTACACCTCAGAAGATTATTATTTAAATATTTTTCTAACCAATCTTT
>CAYWYX010000037.1:0-1384 GCA_964462735.1 uncultured Acidobacteriota bacterium
CAAACAACATGGGATGTAATCAATTACATTGAAAAATCTTCGCGAATTCTTAAGGGTTCTAGAACGAGAAGGTCAACTTTTAACTATTGATGTTGAGGTAGACCCTTACCTTGAAGTTGCTGAAATCCATCGACGAGTAATTGAACGATCTGGTCCTGCCCTACTTTTTAAACACCTTAAAAACAGTCCCTTTCCTGTAGTTACTAACTTGTTTGGAACTGCAAAAAGGATTGAGTTAGCATTCGGCAAAAGACCTGAAGCATTAATACGCCAATTAGTTGAATTTGCCCAACAACTTTTTCCATTAAAGCTTTCCCGATTATGGAATCACCGCAACTTGGCTGGAGAAATATTCAGAATAGGTACCCGAACTGTAAACCAAGGACCCATTTTAGAGTGTAGTCAACAACCGGCCGACTTAAATACCCTACCAATTCTTACTACTTGGGATCAAGATGGAGGTCCCTTTATCACACTCCCTCTTGTATACACAGAACACCCTGAAAACAAAACTCATAACCTAGGAATTTATAGAATGCAACGCCATGACTCCAGAAGAGCTGGCATGCACTGGCAAATCCAAAAAGGCGGTGGTTTTCACTATGGAGTTGCAGAGTCCTTAAATCAAAATTTACCAGTGACCGTTTTCTTAGGTGGCCCTCCAGCACTCATCTTAGCAGCAGTTACACCTCTACCTGAAAATGTTGGAGAACTATTAGTGGCATCTCTACTTTCTGGAGAACGTATTTCTATGGTTCGGGAAACTAGAATCTCACATCCATTCCCAGCCGAAGCTGAATTTGTCTTGGCAGGAAGTGTGCCACCTTACCAAAGACACCCAGAGGGACCCTTTGGTGATCATTATGGCTATTATTCTCTAAAACACGATTACCCTATTTTTAATCTCCAGCAAATGTTTCATCGCCCTGATGCTATTTATCCAGCTACAGTCGTAGGGAAACCAAAACAAGAGGATTTTTTTATTGGAGATTATTTACAAGAACTCCTCAGTCCTATTTTCCCAATGGTAATGCCTGGAGTGCGTGATCTGTGGAGCTATGGCGAAGTTGGTTTCCACTCCTTAGCAGCAGCTGTTGTTCATGAACGGTATAATCATGAAGCTATGACTGCAGCGTTTAGGATTCTTGGAGAAGGTCAGCTTTCACTGACTAAATTTCTGATTGCAGTTAATAGTCCAATTGACCTGAAAAATTTCCCCAATCTTTTGCGTCACGTTCTAGAACGAATTGAATGGGAAACGGATCTTTTCATCATCTCCAATATATCAATGGACACCCTAGATTACTCTGGACCCAAAGTGAATGAAGGAAGTAAAGCAATTATGCTTGGTCTGGGTTCACCTAAACGTCAGCTTCCCTGCAAA
>CAYWYX010000037.1:1394-6508 GCA_964462735.1 uncultured Acidobacteriota bacterium
TTCAAGGAGATTTGCCCTCTGTGATTAGAGAAGTACATGTTTTTTGCCCGGGGTGTTTAGTTCTTGCTGGACCAAGGTTCTCAGAAGAAGATGGGCATCCTGAAAAATTAGTTAATTGGCCGGCATTCCAAGATTGGCCGCTCTTAATCTTAGCTGATGAGGCTATTTTTGCTCAGAGTTCCGCTAAATTTTTATGGACGGTTTTTACAAGGTTTGAACCAGCGGCTGATATTTATTCTAAGAATGTTACAGTGCATCGCCATCATCTGAGTTATAGCCCCCCCATATTAGTCGATTCACGAATGAAAACTAATTATCCTAGCGAGTTATTCTGCCTACCAGAAATTTCTCAAACTGTAGACAAACGATGGACTGAGTACTTTCCAAACGGGCTGAAAGTTTAAACTCTGCTACTAATCTAAAGACTCTATTGAACTCTTTATGTTAACTTTACTAATCATATAGCCTTAGAATCGTTAATTAGTTTATGAGAAGCCTTTATATTTTGTTAATAATCTGAAAATTTTAGAAAATTTAGAGACTGATAAGTCATGAAAGGAGCTTGATGGGTTTCTTAAAAAAAGATAGTAGTCTTAACGAAAAGGAAATTCTTGCTGCTTTAAACAGTATCAATGATCCTGACTTAAAACAGGACATTGTCAGGCTTGGCTCAGTTAACAATCTTAAGATAAATGCTGGAAAAGTAACATTGACAATTAAATTAACAAATCCAGCTTGTCCTATTAAGGACCAGATAAAAATGGAAGCGGAAAATATTATTAAAAAATTAAATGGGGTCACTGATGTTTCTGTTTCGATGGACTTTGAAGTAACCAGCCAAGGAGCCGGCAATATTCCCAACATGATTCCTAAGGTACGTAATACAATTGCTGTAGCCAGTGGAAAAGGAGGTGTTGGCAAATCAACCATAGCAGCTAATTTAGCATCAGCTTTGATGAAATGTGGAGCCAGAGTAGGACTAATGGACGCAGATGTTTATGGACCTAGTATTCCAACTTTGATGGGTGACTCTCAAAAACCTCAGATCACTGAAAATAGAATCATCCCCCCAGTTATACATAACGTTAAAATGATTTCCATGGGGTATTTCCTTCCTAAAGAAGAGGCTGTTATATGGAGAGGTCCAATGCTACACAAAATGATTCAGCAATTTCTGGGAGAAGTAGAATGGGGAGATCTTGATTATTTAGTAATTGATCTGCCTCCTGGAACCGGGGACATTCAGTTGAGCCTTTGCCAAACAATTCCTTTAACAGGAGCTGTTATTGTTTCAACACCCCAAGATTTGGCTTTACAAGTAGCTTCCAAAGCCATTGCAATGTTTAGAAAATTGAAGACCCCTATTTTAGGTCTTGTTGAAAACATGAGTTTTTATGTGTGCTCTCATTGTGGAAAAAGAGACGACATTTTTAGTCATGGTGGGACTCTAAAAGCTAGCCAAGAACTAAACCTGCCTTTTTTAGGAGCAATCCCACTCAGCACAGAGATTCGCCGCCACAGTGATGATGGACATCCAACTGCTCTTACCGAAAATCCTTATAGTAAGGCATTTCGATCCATTGCTAGCTCTGTTGCATCCCAGATTAGTATTACTAATTACCGCGCAAGTAATATACCTAGTATTGAAATATCTAACTAAAGCCAAATGAAAGTAGCTAATAAGTAAACTTTAATCCTTTATTGCTCCTAGCATGCCATATGATGAATCAACCTCTAGAAATTATCCCAACCTCTATTAAGCTTTCAGCAGATGGTGGTGTAACCATTCAGTGGACTGATTTACATACGGCAACATATCCTTATGCATATCTGCGCAGGCATTGTCCCTGCGCTATGTGTCGAGATAATCCGCCTGTCGTGAAAACCACCCCTGACCCCTTTCCTATTTTGGGCAAGAATTCAAATCCGATTAAGACAACTGGAGCAACACCAGTTGGTCGTTATGCCATTCAATTTCAATGGAATGACGGACATTCTGAGGGGATTTACTCCTATGCTTATTTACGTGAAATATGTCCTTGTGAAGATTGTCAAAAGAGTAATTCCACAGGCTGATTTTTTAAGGAATTATATTTTCTGTAGCTATTGTAGCCATTCTAAAACGGTCTTAATAAGAAGAACATCCTATCTTACTTAAATTCTATTTAACTTAACCACTGTTTCTAGATGGTGACTTTGGGGGAATAAATCTAAGATCTTTAGTTCACTAATAAAGTAACCGTCTTGTATAAGGCCTGCCAAGTCTCTTGCTAATGTGGAAGGGTCACAAGAAACATAGATGATTCTAGGAACTTTTAGTTCACATATCTTTTTCACTGTTGATTTCTCCAAACCACTACGTGGTGGATCTAGAAGTACTAAATCTATTTGCTTCAGTCTTAGCCTATTTAAACTGAGGAAGGTATCAACCTCCATTTTAAATAGATGACAATTATTAATATTGTTCTGTTTAATATTACTTTTAAAATCTTCAATTGCTGAGGGATTGTTATCCACAGCTAAAACCTCACTAAACATTTCTGTTAAAGGTATTGAAAAGAATCCTACCCCACAAAAAAGATCTAGAGCTTGTTTGCCCTTTGTTCCATTAACAACATTCTCAGATAAAGTGTTAAGCATGTAGTCATTTACCTGAAAAAAGGACCCTGAACTCACTTTAAATTTCCAACCTCTTACTACTTTTGTAACAAAACCTGGCCCCAAAACTGCTAATCTCTGCTTTTGTGATCTAGATAAATTAATGCTGATCTTCTGGTTATTCCAACCAAAAGATCGATTTAAAAGATTGCGTCTTAATGAATCAAGATTTCTGGTCTTGGGTTTTACTTTTAAGTCAACTAGTATGTCCCGCTTATCTCCCTGGAAAATTTCAACTTCAATAAGATTTCTAAATTTAAATGGCATGTCTTCAAGAAAGTTTTTTAGTAAAGGAAGTATGCTCCAAAGAGAATTTTTTGCTATCCAACAGTGGTTTATAGAACAAAGTCGGTGAGAAGAAGGAAAGTAAAAACCCCAAGATATTTTTTTTCTGTCCCAGAGAACTTTCAGCTTAAGCCTGTTTCGATAAAATAATGGAGGTGACGGGATTAATTTAATTTGTTCTCTAGGAAAATCAATCTTGCTGACATGAATCATCGCATCCCACAGTATATCCCTCTTGCTAAAAAGTTGTTTGTCATACTTAATTTGCTGGAAGTCACAGCCCCCACATCTTCCAAAATAAGAACAAAGGGGATTATTACGCTGGGGTGAAGTCTCCAGAAGATCACTTTGGATAGCTTCCATATAACTTCCTCTATCAACAACTCTTTTCACCTGAACCTTTTCACCTGGAACCGCCAACGGAATGAATACAGCTTTCCTATCAAAAAAACCTAAACCCTTTCCACCAGGAATAATTCTTTCTACAGTCACAACAAAGTTTTTCTTCATTAATTGGTCAGGAAGGCAGGCACCATTTTATTCAGTTTTACCTTAACTTAAGTTTTTAAGACTCCATTTAATTCATTGGAAGATAAAATAGACTCAGGCGGGGAATACGAAAAGACTCTAACAATTTTTTTTGCATCATTTTGTTTTCCAACATTGCAATGTATTCTGGATTTAAAGCCCTTTTATGTAGATTGATCTCCTGAGAAATTTCCTTTTTCAGTTCAAAAGCAGTTTTTTCCGATATTAAAGAAAAAATATTTGCCATAATCCGATCTTCCAGGGTACTTAGTCTCAATTCAAGTTCTTCATAGTTAATTAAAGACGCATTCTTAACTTCTAAAATAATGGAGTCAATAGAAGTAATTACCTCTTTAAGAACCTTGATGAACCTGCTTTCTTTAGAATATTTGGGATCACTCACTAGTATAGCTAGATCTTGTATGGCTTTAGCAAGTAGATCAGACAAGTTTTGACGATCTGTCAGCTCTCTTGATTCAATTAGCTTAGGAACCTCCATTTTACCCTGATCATTTAATTTTTGTTTTTCGTGTACAGCTATAATCGTTTGGGTACAATAAGATAGTGAATTAATTTTTCTTGTTTTCGCTTTATTTTTGGAGTGTCTTTCAAAGGCCATGTCTATCCCTCTCAAGACTATTTTTAAAGGAACACCAACTTCCTGAAGTGATTCAATCAATAACCAATCCAGGGGTGAGAGTGGCTGAATCTTTCCTCTGCATTTCTGGAAGTGTTCTTCAATCTCAGTAAAGTAGTTGAAATAATTCTCCATTTATCTTTACGTTGATACCTCTTGTGGTTTTAAAAACTAGTTTCTGGAATTTTTCTGTGGCTGGTTCTTTTGATGAATTAGACGAAGTCCTTCAAGGGTTAAATGGGAATCAACCTGTTGAATGTGTTTTGTTGCTGGGCCAATAAGAGCCGCCTGACCTCCAGTAGCGACTACTGTAATACCAGAGGCTCCCATATCTTCTATCATTTTCTCTAATACCCCATCGACTAAACCAACATATCCATAATAAAGACCGGACTGGATACTAGCTACTGTCGAAGTACCAATGACTTTCAGAGGAATCTTAACTTCTACCCTAGGCAGCCTTGCTGTACTCATAAATAGTGCTTCGGCAGAAATAGTAGGTCCTGGGCAAATAATTCCTCCGAGATACTCTCCATTTTTTGAAATTACATCGAAAGTTGTTGCTGTCCCAAAATCGACTACAATACAAGGCCCTCCATATTTGTCAAAAGCTGCAACTGCATTAACAATTCTATCAGCTCCTACATCTGAAGGATTGTCATATAGTACAGACATACCAGTTTTTACCCCAGGCTCAACAAATAAAGGATCAATTTTAAAATATTTGACAGCCATTTTTTGGAGAATACTATTGAGTGTAGGTACTACAGAAGCAATAATAATATCTGAAATTTTTGTGGAATTGAGTCCAGACAGAGCAAACAAATTTCGTGCTAAGATTCCATATTCATCAGCTGATTGTTGTGTTTTAGTTTCCAAACGCCAGTTATGCTTAAGAGTCTCTCCCTCATATACACCTAATACTGTGTTGGTGTTACCGATATCAATTACAAGTAACATTTTTGATTATCCTATTTGCTAATTTTGGTGTACTTATTATTCTATT
>CAYWYX010000037.1:6608-23449 GCA_964462735.1 uncultured Acidobacteriota bacterium
TTGTCCCATTCAATTATGTCGCCTGCCAATACCTCTTCAACCCATCCCTCTCCTCGCTTAACTAATAGTGCTCCATGTTTACTTAAACCCTGAGTAATACCCTGAAAGGAGCGATCTATCTGTTTAACAAGAACCCATCGGTCTTCTGCATACGAGGACTTCTTCACCCACAGATCAAGAAGGGGTTTGATTTTTTGATCTAAAAACTCGAAATAAAAAGGTTCAAAGCAATTCAAGATTTCTACCAATAACTGACTTCGTGAAATTTGTCGTCCAGTCTGCTGGAATAGTGTTGATGCTGTCATTGATAGTCCTGTGGAAACAACTTTTGCATTGACATTGATTCCTATACCAACTATTAAATATTTAACCTCACCAAGTTCTGTTCTTACCTCACTTAAAATTCCACAGCACTTTTTACCATTAATAAGAAGATCATTAGGCCATTTGAGATCTGGCTTCAATCCAGAAATTTTCTCAATGGCATCACCAACAGCTACTCCCAATATTAAACTCAAACAGGATAAATTACATGGAGGGACATCAGGACGTAAAACTAGTGAAAAACAGAGGTCCTTTCCTTTTTGAGAAAACCAGGAACGACCTAATCTTCCTCGCCCATGAGTCTGATGTTCCGTAACTACCATCGTACCTTCAGGTGCCCCGGCACTAGCTAGTTGATCAGCAATATCATTCGTGGAACCCAATCGAACATAATGATGAATGGGTTTACCCAATCGTTTAGAATCCAATTGGCGTTTAATAAGAGAAGGCAACAGTGAATCCATAGCTTCCAGTAACAGCAAGAATTTTCGAAAATTGTTTTGCAGGAAAAACTTACACTTAAAAATGCACTATCAGCTAATCTCCTAAGAGTATAAAAAATCACAAAACATCATTAATTTTTTTGACACAAGTAGAAACCTAGAAATCACACAAAAAATCAAATACTTACGCAACGTGATTACGAATCAGACCTGAATTATCTTTCCTATCATTTAATTTGAGATTGTCTATTTTTTGGGAGTTTACTTGCAAAAATCCTCTAATAGACAATTTTATTTTAACAATTGGAACTGAAATCAAAGAGGTTTATCTAATCTAAAGACCAGACTAATATCTGCTGCTTTAACTGAATGAGTTAAGGTTCCT
Source organism: uncultured Acidobacteriota bacterium (assembly GCA_964462735.1). Lineage (GTDB taxonomy): Bacteria > Acidobacteriota > Terriglobia > Versatilivoradales > Versatilivoraceae > JAKUNG01. The sequence goes on from CAYWYX010000037.1 coordinate 7,761, forward strand.
ACTGAAATAAATTCTACCCCACAATCTGCATAGTCAGCAATGTTCCCAAGATCAATATTCCCAGAAACTTCCAAAATTGCCCGACCGTTAACTTCAGCAACACAACTCCTAACCTCATTTGGGGTCATATTATCCAAAAGAATTACTTCTACTGATGTCTTTAACGCATCTTTTAATTCTTGTAGGTTCGAGACCTCTAATTCAATTTTCTGCAAATGACCAATCCTAGTACGAACTCGCTGTACAGCTTCTTGAATGCTACCTGCTGCCCTTATATGATTATCCTTTATAAGGATTCCATCATAAAGACCCCATCTATGGTTATAGGCACCTCCCACCCGAACAGCATATTTTTCTATCAGACGCAGACCAGGAGTGGTTTTTCGAGTGTCCAAAATTGAGGTTTTTGTCCCTTGCACAGCTTGAACAAATTGTCTGGTCTGGGTAGCGATACCACAGAGTCGCTGAAGAAAGTTAAGAGCAACTCTTTCACCAGTTAGCAGTAGATTTGCAGGACCAAAAATAGAACCTATAATAGAACCTTTTGAAACTAATTCTCCTTCTTTAAAGTGACTCTTAGAGCTGACTTGAGGAGATAACATCTGAAAAACCGCTGTTACCAATGGCCAACCAGCTAGTACTAAATCCGATTTGGCTAAAAAGTCTCCTTGCCCCCAAACTGAAGAGTCGAGAATATATTCACTAGTGGCATCACCATGACCTTGATCCTCCTTTAAAGCCAGAAGAACCATCGCCCTAATGTTCTGAAGATTTAATTTAACCATGTTTTAAGATTGTTAAAGCAATCATTGTAATATATAAATGACCTAGAATAATCTAACTACAGTTGATTTAAATGCTCTCTTAACTTATTCAATTTTTCTTTAAACTGAGTAAGTCTATTCTGATTGAGCTCTACCACCTTTGTTGGCGCATTAGAAATAAATTCGGGATTATCTAATCGCTCCTCAATAGGCAACATTTCCTTTTCAACCTTAACAACTTCCTTTTCAATCCGTTCCCTTTCTAATTTAGGATCCATTATCTGCTCTAGAGGAATTTCAATATCCACACCAGAAGCAAGTGACCGTACAGAATGGAGTTTATCTTTTTTAAGAGAAGTTAAAACTTTAATTTCATCACAACGGGCTAAATTATTGATGATAGACTGGTTGTTCACAAGAAGCTCACGTTTTCCACTATCAGCTGTAGCAAGATTTATCGATATCTTTTTTTGAGGCTCGAGTTTTATTTCTGCCCTGAGGTTACGGATCTTAGTAATAACATTTTGAAGAACAACAACTTGAGATTCAGCAGTATTATCAACCCAGTCCTTATTCCCTATCGGAAAACTTTCTATCGCCAAAGAAATCCCTTGGTTAGGCATACGCTGCCAAAGCTCTTCTGTAATAAAGGGCATGAAGGGATGCATTAATTTTAAGGATTGATCTAAAACGACCATCAAAGTTTGATAGGAAATTTGATCACTGGCATTTTTCTGTTTAGCAACAATTTTGGGTTTAATAAATTCAATATACCAATCACATAATTCTCCCCAGAAAAAATGATAAATTGACTGACAAGCTTCATGAAAGCGAAAAGCCCCTAATTCTTCATTAACCTGATTAATTACTCTGTTTAAACGAGAAAGGATCCAGCGATCAATTAGGGTTAAGTTCTCACTATTCTTCTGACTCAACTTTACCGTTGAGATATTAAACCCTTTTGGAAGTTGTGCTCGAATGTCACTTTGATTCATTAGAACTAAACGAAAAGCGTTCCAAATCTTATTGGTAAAAGATCTGTAGCTAAGAAGTTTATCGGTTGAGAGACTTATATCTGTCCCAGGAGCTGCCATGATAGCTAAGGTAAATCGAACAGCATCCGTTCCATATTGATCCATGAGATCCAATGGGTCAATCACGTTACCTTTGGACTTACTCATCTTCTTTCCTTCAGCATCCCTAACCAAGCTATTAATATAAACAGTTTTAAATGGGACATTTCCGGTAAACTTCAATCCAGACATAATCATACGGGCAACCCAAAAAAAGATAATGTCAAATCCTGTAATTAACACTGAGGTTGGATAAAACTTTTTAAAATCCTCTGTTTCCTCTGGCCAACCAAGAGTAGAAAAAGGCCACAAACCAGAACTGAACCAAGTATCTAGTACATCAGTTTCTGGACGTAAACTTGTGGAAGAGCATTCTGAACATTCTGCTGGTGTATTTCGTTCTACATTTACTTTTCCACAATCATCACAGTACCAAGCTGGAATACGATGCCCCCACCATAATTGACGAGAAATACACCAGTCCTTAATATTGTGCATCCACTCAAAGTAAGTTTTAGTCCAGTTTTCAGGAACAAAGGAAATTTGTCCTTTTTCAATTGCACGAATAGCTGGTTCTGCAAGTGGTTTGATCTTAACAAACCATTGGGTAGAGAGGAGCGGTTCAACTATATTTTTACATCGTTCACATCTGCCAACATTGTGAGTGTGTTCTTCGATCTCTTGTATTAATCCTTTTTGTTCTAACTCACTCACTACTTGACTTCGACAGATTAATCGATCTAGTCCCTTAAATCGTCCTGCTGCATCCTTCATGGAACCATCTTCGTTTATTAAGGAAATTTGATCCAGATCATGGCGCAAACCTATTTCAAAATCATTGGGATCATGCGCTGGCGTTACTTTCACCAATCCAGTTCCAAACTGTGGATCTACAAAAGAATCCTCAATAATTGGTATTTTTCGATCAACGAGTGGAACTCTAAGATTCTTACCAACTAGGTCAAGATGACGGATGTCTTGAGGGTTTAATGCAACGGCTGTATCTCCAAGCATAGTTTCTGGACGAGTTGTAGCAATCGAAACATATCGTGATTCCCCTTCAATTGGATAGCGAATGTAGTATAGTTTTCCTGGAGTAGGCTCTGGTTTAACCTCTAAATCAGAAAGAGCTGTCTGACATCGGACACACCAGTTAATCAGTCGTTTTCCCCGATAGATCAATCCTTCCTGATATAACCGAACAAAAACTTCTTTAACCGCTTTTGACAAACCTTCATCTAAAGTAAATCGTTCTCGAGTCCAGTCACAAGAACCACCTAATCGACGTAATTGTTTCAAAATAGTGTTGCCACTTTGTTCCTTCCAAGCCCAGATTTTTTTCTCGAAAGCCTCACGTCCTAAATCATGTCGAGTCTTACCTTCTGCTTCAAGTTGACGTTCCACAACATTTTGGGTGGCAATACCAGCATGATCAGTTCCTGGAAGCCAGAGTGTATTAAAGCCTTGCATACGTCGCCAACGAACAATGATGTCATGGAGTGTATAGACCAACATGTGCCCCATATGAAGGGATCCAGTCACATTAGGGGGGGGAATAACAATGACAAAAGAGGGTTTGCTGGATTGAGCATCAGCTACAAAAAGACCTTCTTTCTCCCAGAAATCCATCCAGTGTTTTTCCACCTGTTGAGCATCATAAATTTTAGAAATTTCAGTCATAAAGATCCAAAAAGGTAAAAAAATGTCTAATTTTAGGTCAATAGGCTACAAAGTTATAAGAAACTCCAGTGGAATATTCTAGTATTCTTAGGATAGTAAAAGTGTAGGGAAACCAGCTAGGAACAGGTGCTTTTTTCAAGTCTGACGGGAACTGACCCTTAGTGAATTTCTTTAAACTTGCTGTATATTCCTGAGTTAAAATCTACCAAAGATCAAGAATAATTTTTCAGAAAATTTATCCTGCCCCTTAAAATAAAACCAAAACTAACATCGAGCAGTACTGCCAATCTTGAATTAAGACTGCACAAAACATAGTCAGTTATTTTCATTCTCTTTTGAATCAGATTTTACTTTTTCTTTTTCATCTCCCTTTTGCTTATTTCTTGTTGGAGTCAGGATTTTAACCCCTACAGAATTAACAGGTGGCACATCAAACAAAGGTGCAATCGATTCTGTTTCAGTAATACCAGTGGGATCTAGATTAATTTTTTCGGGCCCCAAGGCTATTGGAGGTCTAGTTGCTTTTCTCGCCCTAGACACATCTGGCCTTTTAGTAAACATACTTGCAAACCTACCTATTAGTGACTTTTCATCCAGATTTTCAACCTCACTACGAGCTAAGTTTAATGCCATTAAATCAGCCTCAGGAATGGGCAAGCCTAGTTTTTCCAACATTTTTCTGGATTCACTTTCAAACCTGCTTAGTGGATGATATCTAACGATTAAGCCATAATAATATCCTGCAGCTATAATATTTTTTCGTTTTTCACTAACCCGGCCGAGAACATAAAGTGCTTCATCCTGCCGGCTGAAATCAGGATAACTCCTAATCACATTAGCAGCACGTCGAAAGGCTCCCGTATAGTTTCGTCGATCATAAGAAACTCTAGCAACACTCAAATCACCAAAACCTAAAACCTCCTGAACATCTCTTAGGTATTGAGACGCCTCATCCACTAGAGGACTATCAGGGTAATCATCAACAAAAGCTTTTAATTCCTTTTCTGCAGCCCTAGCCTGTGTTGGATCCCTATCAGGTTTTTCCATTTGTCTGTAGTGAGTCATGGCAATTCGAAGTTGAGCATCATCATTTTCTCCGCTGGTTGGGAAAAAGGTAATAAAATCCATATATTCAGCTTTTGCTTGCAAAAGACCAGATGTTCCACCTTCTTTAAAAAAAGCATCTGCAATTGCCAGTTTAGCTCTCTCTTGGTACTCACTATCAGGATATGTATTCAAGAGATTCTGAAAAACCAAACGGGCTACATCGAACTTGCTTTTAGAAACAGCATCTAAACCCTTTTCATAGAGGATTTTGTCAGGCTCAGCCTGCCCATCAGGTGTTATTACACCACCCTTCTTACCGCCACAAGAAGAAAAGCTAAAACAAATAATAGTTACCCAAACTAGTTTATGCCAACCTTTCATGAAGCCCTCCAACATAAAATAATTAGACCTTAACCTAGAATTTTCATATTTCATGGCACTCCGTTGCCCTCTTGATCATTGCTTTTACTTTTTCAGCTGGATTCTTTGATCCAAAAATTGCCGAGCCCGAAACCAAAATCTGTGCTCCTTTTCGGACAAGTTCACAGACATTATCAAGATTAATTCCTCCATCAACTTCTATTTTAACCGAAAGTCCTTTTTGATCAATTATCTTTCGTAGATTTTGAATTTTTTCAAAACTATATGGAATAAAGTGCTGGGCTCCAAACCCTGGATTTACAGACATTATCAACACAAAATCAATAAGGCCTAGGACATCCTCTAGTACTGTTAAAGAAGTTGCAGGATTTAACACAACACCAGCACCCAAACCCCTTTGCTTAATTTCATTTAAAGTTCGATCCAAATGAACGCAAGCTTCGGCATGAACAGATATCCAGTTTGCACCAGCTTTTACAAAATCATTGATGTACCTATCAGGATCATCGATCATTAGATGCACATCTAAAGGAAGTTTTGTTACCTTTCTGATCGACGCAACTACTGGTGGTCCAAAAGTAATGTTAGGAACAAAATGGCCATCCATAACATCGAGATGCAAAAGTTGAGCTCCACCAGTCTCTACTAAATGAATTTGACTGGCCAAATTTGCAAAATCTGCTGACAAAATGGAAGGAGCAATTTGAATCATTTCACTCATTTAGAACTCCCAGAGTTATTTGGATAACTGACAAAAATGTTTTTATGATTTAAAGAAAGCTTCTTAATTTAACAGCATCTTATTTTTCATTCAAATCAAACATGTATAGATTCTATTATATCTGTTCAGAGGTCTCAACCGATGGAAAAAGGTCTAAGTAACCATAATATTTATTTTTTGGGGTAAATGAAAAGGATTTGGATATACAATAAAACACATGGTACAGATTTCAATAGCATCCCCATGTAATAACTCTGGAAAAACTTCTCTGTTGTTGTCAGTCCTTTCGACATTTCCAAAAAGTTTTTCTGCAGCAAAGTTCACAACTATTCATAGCGAAGGTCAATTCTGTCCAGTAGGGAATACTGGATGTCCTTGTCACCAATTAGAAGGTGACTTTTTGCTTTGTGAAGACCTTGCCGTTCTTGGCCAGTCAGAAACAGACACTGGTAGAATGGTCCAAGCCGGCGCCCAAAAAGTTTTGTGGGGCGTAGCCCGACCACAAGGCTACCCAGCATTAGTTCAACAGGTAAAAAACGTAGTTTTAAATCAAAGTGTGAACCTTTTGACAGAGGGAAACTCCGTACTGAAACATTTAAGACCTGATCTTCTCCTATTCGTAGTAAATCCGTTAACCCCATGGAAGTTAAGAAAAAAAGACTCTGATTATCTTATGGGAATAGCTGATTTCATTATAATTAATCGATTTTCAAGTACAACAACTCATCAAAAAGAAATCGAATCTGAACTTAATGAGGCTCTAACTCTACATAAAAAGAAACAGATTAAAGGAGAATGGTTAAAACCACTAGATCAATGGAAGGATCAAAGGCTATTTGAAGGAATTCATTCGTTAATATTGAATTTTCAACATAAATAGGATTCAATAAAATCCCATTCTTAAGTTTTTCTCCCTCCCCAGGAACACATCTAAAAAGGTATTTTTCTTGATAATTAATGTCCCCTTTCTAAGTATTAAATCATTGAGCGGATATTCTTCATTGAAAAATAGCCTAGGGGTTCTCCTATCCTTGTTCTTATGCTTTTACACCATAGCTTTCTCACAAGATAATCCTGAAACACAATTTGAAAAACTTTGTCTGAATTTCATTGAGCGTGATTCTTCATCATCTAGAAGCTCACTACTCGAGTTCATTGAATCACATGAAGATAAACGATTAGCCACTTTAGGGCGTTATCTAATAGGACATCAAGATCTTCAAAATAATCGATTGGATTCTGCTCTCATAACTCTTAATAAGGCACTTAAACATTCTACACTAGTACCTATAGGTGATCTGATTTCATATGAACAAGCAAAAGTTCTAGACAAACTGAATCAACCCGGAGCAGCTTTAAAAGCTTGGCAACAATTTTTAGAAACATTCCCCCGAAGTAGGCTAGCAAGAAAATCAATTCATCAGTTATGGAAGAATGCTTTACTACTTAATCAACCCAAAATCGTATTAAATTATCAGCAAATCTTTCCTCATTTATCCAAAACCCCCAAAGCTATTTATCATTTGGGACTCGCCCATGAATCTCTGAGTAATCAACGCCAAGCGTTAAGGCATTTTAAACGCCTTTACTACATGTTTCCAGCTAGCTCTGAAGGATTACTCGTTACAGAAAAATTGGAATATTTTCGTAAAAGCTTCCCTGAACTGGAATATAAAGTTCCCCAAAATTGGCAAGCAATCCGAGCTAAAAAACTCTTTAAGTCAAAACAGTATAAAGAAGCTCTTGAAGCGATAATAGTTCTTTTACAGCTATTCCCCTCAACTAAAGAATCTCAGAAGTTCCAGCTTTACATGGGGATTTCCCAGTTTCATCTCGGAATGAATGCTGGTTCCATTAAAACTCTTCAAGGTCTACGTTCAGGATCTAAATATGAGGCTCAGGCTTGGTTTTACAGAGCTGAAAATTATAGAAGACTTGGTGATTTTTCTTCATTTAAAGTAACCGTAGAATCCTTCCAAAAATATTACCCTCAATCATTTTGGCTGAAAAAAGCCTTATTTAGTATAGGTAACCATTTACTGGTAAAACGAAGGTTGGCACAAGCCAACCATTTCTATCAAGAAATAATCAATAATTTTTCCATGGGGCCAATAGTTATCAATGCACATTGGAGAGTTTGCTGGTACCACTATAGACAACGCAATTTTTTACGGACTGATGCATTATTTTTTGAACATCTTCAACGTTTTCCTTCGTCTCCTCATCGTCCATCTGCTTTATATTGGAGTGCCCGCTATAAAGAACTCTCTGGTCAGCTCTATCTAGCTAAACTTCTTTACCAAAATATTACTAAAGCCTTCAGTAATCATTATTATGCTAAGTTGTCTCACAAAAGACTAACTAGTCTGAAACCTTTTAAACCTGGCCAGACTGATCAACGCCACTGGATTAAATTTTTAACAACCGAAGAAAAAAAAATAACCCGGCATCATTATATAAAGATTCCTCAGTTTCACTATAAACCCCAGTATTCTTCTAGAGTTAGCTCGTTGGTTTTAATTAAGCTCTTCCAGTTAGCTGCAGATGAACTTCTATATAGAAGAAAAAAATCCTCTGAACTTCTTTTTCAAGCTGCAACTTTATTCAATCACAGCGGCAATTTCTCCTCATCAACTTACTACCTCCGGACACTTTTCCCTGACTATGTTAATAGACCTATAGATTCTCTTCCTATTCAAGTATGGCAAATGTTCTATCCAATAAAATATGAAAACATTTTTTTCAGGGAGGCTAAAAAATACGATTTAGATCCCTATCTTCTAATCGCTCTCGCTCGACAAGAATCGGCTTTAAATCCTCAAGCTGTTTCCCCAGCAAAAGCTTACGGAATCATGCAGCTTTTGTTTTCAACTGCAAAAATAGTAGCAGGCCAGTTAAATCTCCAACAACCATCTCCTGAGACACTCTACCATCCAGACTTGAATATACGATTAGGAACTAAATATTTAACTGATCGACTGACACAATTTAAGGGAGATGTTAATGCCGCTCTAGCAAGTTACAATGCTGGACCACATCGTATAATTTTGTGGCAATCTGAGGGGAATTATCTAGAACCAGCTGAGTTTGTTGAGAACATTCCATTCACTGAAACTAGAAATTATGTCAAAATTATTCATCGAAACTACTGGGTTTACAAAAAGCTCTATGGTCAAAAGCTCTGGGAATAGTATCCGAAAAAACTATTTTAAATGATAGTTCTGCATGGATCCTAGCTGCAATTAAGATGACAGATTTTCTTAACAAAAAGAAATCCATATGGCATTGCAAGAAGATAATATCCTCTAAACCAAAACGCTTTACTGAATCAGTGATCCGAGAAATGACACGATTGTCACTAATTCATGGCGCTATAAATCTATCCCAAGGGTTTCCTGATTTCCCTGCTCCTCAAGAAATTAAACAAGCAGCTATTCAAGCAATTGAACAAGATATCAATCAATATTCCATCACTTGGGGCTCAAAAAATCTGCGTCAGGCAATTGTTAATAAACTCTTTCAGCTAACCCAAATTAAATTCGACCCAGAAACTGAGGTTACTGTCTGCTGTGGTTCAACTGAGTCTATGATTGCCTCACTCTTGGCTATAATTAATCCTGGAGATGAAGTGATTGTTTTTGAACCTTTTTATGAAAATTATGGTCCAGATGCAATCCTTTCTGGTGCTAAGAGACGGTATGTCAAACTCAGACCACCTGATTGGAAAATTGATCTCGATGAATTAACCAAGGCATTTAATAAAAAAACCAAAGCCATAATTATCAATACACCTAACAATCCCACTGGTAAAGTTTTCAACCTTCACGAACTGCAATTCATAGCTAAACTATGCTGTCATTGGAATGCTTTAGCCATTACTGATGAAATATATGATCACATTATTTATGACAAAATCAAACATGTGCGAATGATTACACTCGATGGGATGAGAGAAAGAACTATTATGATTAATAGCCTCTCTAAAACCTTCGGTGTAACTGGATGGCGAGTGGGTTATGCTGTTGCTGACCCGAAGCTAACAGAAGCAATTCGTAAAGTTCATGATTTTTTGACTGTAGGTGCAGCAGCACCACTTCAAGAGGCTGGCGCTTATGCACTCCAACTTCCAAAGGAATACTTTGACAACCTTCACAAGCAGTATGTTAAACGAAGAAATCTTCTATTAAAGATTCTTGAAGACTCCGGATTTCGGTGTTATAAACCTCAGGGAGCCTACTACATTATGACTGACATTACTAACTTTGGGTTTGAAAATGACATCTTATTTGCTGAGTACTTGATAAAAAGACTTGGTGTTGCAGCAGTACCTGGAAGTAGTTTTTACCAGTCTTCTCAAGAAGGAACTCAACAAATTCGATTCTGCTTTTGCAAGAATGACAAAACTCTTCAAGAAGCTGGTCAACGACTAAACAACTTAAAAACCTCTACTAGAACCTAAATGAAAACTCCCTTTTCTAGTTCAAAAACAAATATATACCAATTGATTTCAGAAAAGGATTTTTCTCTCTTACTTTTAACCTATCAAACAGAATGCTTATCTAGAGCCCTTAGAATTCTTGAAATGTTTCGCACTCCCCTAAAAGATATTTTTTTTAACATAATGTTATTAAAAAGCTTAGTTAGTTAGCTAAACTTAAGAATTCTAATTATGAAGGTCTGCCCTTAAACTATAATCTACCTTTTCTTGAATCTAAAAAGTTGCCTATTAGTTGGGAAGATAAGCACACTTTTTTCATCAAATTTAATTTTGTGCTAAGCTTGAATTATATTTAAGCGAACTAGATCAGCCAAGGGAGATTGATCACTTTCAACTATTTGTTGATGAAGAGCTTAGTTGGTTTCATCAGCAACCTTTTTTAATAGGTTCGGAAACATTCCAAGGCTGAATATTTGTAATTGTCAATTATGCACTACAAAAAAACCACCGTAGTTCATGTCATCTTTTTATGTTTTCTTCTGGTGTCCATCATCTCTTGTGGTGGTTCCAGTGCCTTTAAGCGTGGAATCAACTACGAGAAACTGAAGAATCATGATGCAGCCCTAGAAAGTTATAGGAAGGCTCTCGAAGAAGACCCTGAAAACTCCAAATACTTGCTCTACTATGAGCGTGCACGCTTTCGCGCTGCTATGGATCATTTTAAGAAAGGGAGACGCCTAAAAGAGGCGAATCAACTTTTTGAAGCTTTAGCTGAGTTTCGAATGGCTGCTTCAATTGACCCTTCAATTGATTTAGCATCCCAGGAAATACAAACGATAGAAAGCATTATTGAAGATCAAGAAAAAAAAGCTCTAGCAGAAAAAATCGAATCTGAAGAACGCTCTAAAATTGAAAGCCCTGCCGAACAGTTTCTGCCTATAATTAAACTCTCAGGTGCTGTCCAACGGGCTTATGAAACACTTGGAAAACTTGGTGGAATCAATGTAATTTTTGCTCCTGACTTTAAACCTGCTCCATCAGATATCTCTCTTGATCTTAAAGATGTTACCTTAACTGAAGCCCTCGACTTACTCTCCTTGATGAGTAAAACCTATTGGTCTGTCATTAATCCTAAAACTATTTTGGTTGCAGTAGATAACCAACAAACACGACAAAAGTACCAAGAAGAAATGATCAAAACCTTCTATGTTTCAAATGTCAGTGGCCAACAGGAACTCACTCAAGTAGCCACAGCCTTGCGATCTCTACTTTTAATGAATAAGGTTGCACAAATTGATTCTCAAAATGCCCTTGTCGTAAGAGATACACCAGACAAAATAGCAGCCGCAGAAGAGATTCTTAAATCTCTTGACAAGTCCAGGCCCGAAGTAATTATTGAGGTACTAATTGTTGAGGTTTCGCGAGCGCTTAGAAAAACCTTGGGCATTAATCCTGGTTTGCCAAATAGAATTGACTTCTCTCAATCAACAGACATACCAAATCCAAATGCCACTAATAATTCTAGCGGTTCTAATACTATTTCCATTAAAGATATGGGTAACATAGCTAGTGGAAACTTTTTTATAACGATCCCTACCTCTCTCCTAGGACATCTGTACAATCGAGCTGATGGCAAAGTCCTCCAAAATCCTAGTCTCCGAGCAACGGATGGTAAACCAGCAAAATTAAGAATTGGCACACAACAACCTATAGCTCAAGGTAGTTTTTCAACAGGCATTGGTGGGCAGGTTGGCTTTGGAGGAGGTGGATTTACTACTTTTACTACTGTGGACGTTGGAGTTACGTTAGATCTTACTCCCCGAGTCCTCCTCAATCGAGATGTTTCTCTTAATATCAAAGTAGCATTGAAAACCATTACCGGGTTTGAAAATCTAGGTGGAAATCGATATCCTATTCTTGCTAACCGAGAAATAGAACATGATATTCAGCTTAAAGAGGGGGAGTCTAGTGTCGTTGGAGGAATAATTCAAGAATCAGATACAGTTTCTGTTGAAGGAACCAACGGTCTTAGTAAAATTCCTTTACTCAAATACTTGTTTTCAACCGAAGACACGTCTATTACTAAAAATGAAGTACTAATTATTATTACCCCAACAATTGTCAGAATACCAAACCCATTAGAGAAAAATCCTACTTTAGCACTACTTGGATCAAATAATACTCCTCGATTTTTAGGGGAGAAGAGCCCGCTACTAGGAAAATCCGAAGTAAAAGTTCAAACAACCAAGCCTGTCAGCTCTCAAAACGATACTTTACCATCCGACCAATCACCTATAGAACTCGAAGATTCTTCTTCTAAGATCCATAGTCAAGTCGCTCCTCGATTAGCATTTGTCAAGATGAATTCTTCAGTTACTAACGTAGCTCTAAAAACACCATTTGGTATCACTATTCCAGTTAAAAATGGCCAGAATATTCATGGTCTCTCTTTTGTTGTTAAATTTGATCACAATATTCTCGAACTAGTTGAAGTCAAAGACGCAGGATTCTTGAGTAGTGATGGACAGGCTGTAGCACTAGCTGAACGCCTTGATAATGAGTTGGGTCATGCTATTATTTCTATGACGCGTCCACCTAGCAGTGCAGGTATTAGCGGAGCAGGTATGCTGATGCACCTAGTGTTTAGACCGATTAAATTAGGTGATACCTTCGTTAAATTTGACAAATCCTCTATTTTAAGAGATTCCCAAAACACCACTATTCCAACAAGTTTCTCTGCTACCCATATAACGGTTAAATAATGGTTTTTAGTTCTTTACACCAAACCAAACCTTTTAAACGATATTTTTTTCTTGGTTGTCATGGATTGACACTGATTGAATTAATTGCCAGTGTTACGATTATAGGAATCCTTGCAGTAGGAGCCCTACCTCTGACTAAAGTTGTAGTGAAACGTCAAAAAGAAATTGACCTACGTCGAGCCCTTAGGAAAATCAGAACAGCTGTGGATCGCTTTAAGGAATACACAGATGCGGGTATGATTAAAGCGGAATATGGTACTGAAGGCTACCCTTCTGATCTAGAAACTTTAGTGCAGGGTGTTCCTCAAAATAATGCCATTGACAAGAGAATTCGTTTCCTCCGCCGTATTCCCATTGATCCTATGAATGGAACTAAAGATTGGGGGCTTCGATCCTCGCAGGATAGCTGGGATGCAACTAGCACTAATGGAGAAAATATTTTTGACGTTTATAGTAAAAGTAATGGAATAGCTCTAGATGGTTCAAAATATTCAGAGTGGTAAGCCATCCAATAAATTACTTTTACAAAAATGATCAACTGATTATAAGGAAGAGATGAGACAGCCATCCAAAGGGTTTACTCTGATTGAACTAATGATTGTACTTACCATTATCTCCATATTGGTAAGTATCGCTCTACCTGTGGCAAATTCTGCCATCGTTAGAGCCCGTGAGTCTGTATTGAAAAGCAATCTATATACTTTAAGAAGTCTTATTGACCATTATACTGCCGACAAACTTAAAGCTCCTCAAAGCCTCGATGACTTGGTAACCGCTAATTATCTAAGAATTCTCCCTAAAGATCCCATCACTGGTCAAACAGACTGGCAAATCATTATGGAAGATTCATCCCTATTTCCAGATCAACTTGAGGTAGGGATTTTTGACGTTCATAGTAGCTCTGAAGCAATTTCCTCAGAAGGAACCTCTTATAATGAGTGGTAAAATCTTTAAAAGTTACTATTTTAAATTCTAAAGATGATAAGGACTATCTAACCACTCCTTCCACTGGGCTACTAGCAGTTGCATAGAGTTTCCTAGCAATCCTTCCTGATAAGTAGGCTAATCGACCACTTCGAGTAGCTAACTTCATAGCTTCTGCCATCTGAACAGGCTTCTGAGCTAATGCTATTCCCGTATTCATTAAAACAGCATCAGCACCCAGTTCCATAGCTATAGCAGCATCCGAAGCTGTACCTACTCCGGCATCTACAATCAGAGGAACTTCTGAAATCATTTCTCGAAGAATTTTCATATTTGGCCGATTTTGAATTCCCAGACCAGATCCAATCGGAGCACCTAAAGGCATCACTGCTGCCGCTCCAACATCGATTAATCTGCGTGCCATTACTATGTCATCGTTTGTATAAGGAAGAACCACAAATCCTTCTTTCACCAAAGTCTCCGTTGCTTTTAGTAAACCGATGTTGTCAGGGAAAAGAGTTTTTTTATCCCCTATAACTTCTAACTTAACCCAATTTGATAAACCAGCCTCCCTACCAAGACGAGCTGCTCGAACAGCTTCTTGCTCCGTATAACAACCAGCTGTATTAGGAAGAAGAAAATACTTCTTTGTGTCAATCCAATCTAATAAAGACTCTTTCGTACGATCTGCGATATTAACTCGTCGCACAGCAACGGTCACAATGTCAGATCCTGACTTCTCAAGTGCTTCTGCCATTTCTAAATAGGAAGAATACTTGCCAGTACCCACCAACAAACGAGAACAAAATTCTTTTCCCGAGATTATTAATTTGTCATTGCTCATAATGGCCTCAAAATAGACGCTGTTCCCAAAACCTAAAATTACCCTACAACATTTTATTCTAATTTAAAGCTAGGTTAATTGCGATGTGAAATTATCAAATTTGTTTGTCTCTACTAAATCTACAATTAAAAGTTGACTTACTTCTATTAATTGTTTTGAAACTACCCTTGACCGAAATACTTAACATGATTATTGTTAGATATTTATCAAGTGATCTTTTGCAACGACCGATTTAAATTTTCATATTATTTGTTGAAACTTCTGGAACCCTTAACACATGAAAACCTCATACTCAAAAATTGTTCTGGTCGTCCTATTGGCATTTTTATTTCCCTACCACCACAATTTAAAGGAAGCATCTATGAATCGAACAACCAGTTCGAAAAAAAAATCAACATTTACAAATCGACTTATCAACGAAACCAGCCCCTACCTCCGACAACATAGCCATAATCCAGTTGATTGGTATCCTTGGGGAAAAGAAGCTCTTGAAAAAGCTCGTTTAGAAAATAAACCAATTCTCTTGAGTATTGGATATTCTGCTTGCCATTGGTGTCATGTCATGGAGAAGGAATCTTTTGAAAATGAAGAAATTGCAAAAATCATGAATGACAATTTCATCAATATTAAAGTAGATCGGGAAGAGCGTCCAGACTTGGATACCATTTACATGAACTATGTTCAAATGACTACCGGTAGCGGTGGTTGGCCTATGACAGTTTTTTTAACCCCTAGTCAAATCCCTTTTTACGGGGGAACTTATTTTCCACCTGAAGATCGATATGGCCGCCCTGGTTTTAAACGAATATGCTTGGCCCTAGCAGAAGCTTACCAAAATAAAAAAACTGAAATTGAAGCCGATGGTCCCCAAACTATTCAACGTCTGACAAAAATGAATATCCTACCCGATTCTATTAGCCAAATAACTTCTGAAAGTTTTGACGAGGCCTTCAACCAGCTATCATCAAGGTTCGATATGAATTACGGGGGATTTTCTGGTGCCCCCAAATTTCCCAGCTCAATGAATCTTGCTTTTCTACTTCGTTACTACTTGA
>CAYWYX010000038.1:0-7107 GCA_964462735.1 uncultured Acidobacteriota bacterium
CGTATGAAACCATTCTTTTTTTACAAAAAGTCCATTTACCACCGATAGTGAGCAAAAGCTTTATTTGCTTCTGCCATTCGATGAACGTCTTCTCGCTTTTTTACTGATGCTCCTCTATTTTCAGCAGCCTCCATAAACTCTGCCGCTAACCTTTCTCTCATCGACTTTTCTTTACGCAATCGGGAGTGTGCAATTAACCACCTTATACTAAGAGAAATCTTTCGAGTTGGATTAACTTCGATGGGGACTTGATAATTAGCACCACCAACTCGCCGTGACTTCACCTCTAAAACAGGCTTAACATTATCCATAGCCTTTTGAAAAGTTTTCAGCGGATCCTCTCCAGTTTTCTCTTTAATAATGTTCAATGCTCCATAAAATAACTGCTCGGCAGTACTTTTTTTCCCATCCCACATAACACAACTTATGAATTTGGAAACCAAGGGGCTGTTGTAAACAGGGTCAGGGATAACCTCCCGCCGCGGTATAAACCCTTTCCGGGGCATAAAACCTACTCCTTACTAGGGCAATTCAAATGCCCTTACTTAATAATTTGGATTAAAACCTGGGAAAAAATTTATTTCGATCGCTTTGCTCCGTATTTGGACCGACTCTGTTTCCGATTCTCGACACCAATTGAGTCTAGAGTTCCACGAACTACATGGTATCTCACTCCAGGCAAATCCTTTACTCTGCCTCCACGGATCAACACTATCGAATGTTCCTGAAGATTATGGCCAATGCCAGGAATGTAAGTTGTAACCTCAATTCCGTTAGTCAAGCGTACACGGGCTACTTTTCGGAGCGCTGAGTTAGGCTTTTTTGGAGTTGAGGTATACACTCGCACGCAAACTCCTCGTTTTTGCGGGCATTTTTGGAGAGCTGGACTACTAGTTTTTCCTTTGACTCTTTTACGTCCCAGTCTGACCAATTGGCTAATAGTTGGCAATCCTTAATCCTCCCAGAATTCAAGCATTTTCAATATTATAACTACTATGACCTACATCCAAGCGCAAAACCTTCTGAATCTAGCAAACGATAACAATACTGTCAAACCAAAAAGAAATTAAACAGTCAAAATTTCAGCTTCTTTCTTTTTAGCCAAATCTTGTAATGTTTCTACAAAGCGGTCAGTTACTTCTTGAATTTCTCCCATTCCTTTTCGTTCATCGTCCTCTGATAATTCTTTATTCTGAAGCATCGTTTTTATTTCGTTGTTTTGGGTTCGACGAATATTCCGTAAAGCCGTTCGATGTTCTTCCAAAATATTTCCAACTTGACGAGCTAACTGCTTACGCCGTTCTTCAGTTAAAGGTGGTATCGGAATTCTAATAATTTTTCCATCGTTGGCTGGGTTTAAATCTAAACCCGAATTAAGTATAGCTTTTTCAATATCTTGAAGAAGAGAAACATCCCAAGGTTGTATAGTAAGAAGTGTTGGATCTGGGGCAGTTACGTTTCCTATTTGGTTTAAAGGAGTTGGAGTTCCATAGTAATCCACATTAATTTGATCCAAAAGAGTCACTGAAGCTCGACCTGTTCTTAGAACTGCAAGATTCCTTTGCAGGTCTTCAATAACTTTTTCCATTTTTACATTTGTAGCTTTGATAATATTCTGAATCATTAATTTAAACCTTGACGACCGTTCCAATCTTTTGCCCAAGCACAGCTCGTTTAATATTCCCATTCTGCAACAAGTTAAATACAACAATAGGCATTTTATTTTCCATACATAAAGATATAGCAGTAGCGTCCATTACTTTTAATCCTTTGTCAATAACATCAATGTAGTTAATTTTATCAAACATTTTGGCATCTTTTACCTTCATTGGATCAGCATCGTAGATTCCTTCTACTTTAGTAGCTTTCAAAATTACTTCCGCTTTCATTTCCATGGCTCTCAAAGCAGCTGCAGTATCGGTAGAAAAATAGGGGTTACCAATGCCAGCAGCAAAAAGGACGACACGGCCTTTTTCCAAATGCCTGATGGCTCGCCTTCTAATATAAGGTTCTGCTATTTCTCTCATTTCAATCGCTGATACAACTCTGGTAAAAACCCCAGCTTTTTCTAATGCATCTTGAAGTGCTATTGAATTCATTACAGTTGCTAACATTCCCATTAAATCACCTGAAACACGCTCCATTCCTTGATCTTCAACTGATAGTCCACGGAAAATATTCCCACCACCAATGACAACAGCTATTTCAACTCCCAAGGAGTGAACTTCATTAATTTCTTGGGCAATTCTTTTGGTCGTATTAGGGTCCACACCAAAGGTTTGTTTCCCCATTAGTGCTTCACCACTTAACTTTAACAAAACTCTTTTATAAAATGGTTTTGTTTTCATGTTAATCACCAGAATAAGTTTAACCTAGCTGGGCTGCCACTTCAGCCACAAAATCTTGTTCCCTTTTTTCTATTCCTTCTCCTAATTTAAATCGTTCAAAACGTCTCAGGTTAATATTCTCTTTAGTTGATAGAATTCTTTCTGAAATCAGTTCTCCTACTGTCATTTTCTCATCCTTAACAAAGGATTGTTCATAGAGACAAACTTCTGAAAAATATTTTTTTAGCTGTCCTTCAACAATTTTTTCAATCACCTTTTCAGGCTTACCGCTAGCAACAGCTTTCGAATGGTAGATCTCTTTTTCCTGAGATATTTCTTCCTCCGGAATATCTTCTTTACGGATATATTTCGGCCCAAGAGCTGCAATGTGCATGGCTAGATCTTTAGCCAAATGTCTAAATTCTGATGTTTTAGCAACAAAATCAGTTTCACAATTCAATTCAACCAACACACCAAGACTATCCCCAGGATGAATATAAGCAAATACAATACCTTCAGCAGTGGCACGACCTGCTCTTTTAGCCACAGCAGCCAATCCCTTTTTTCTCAGAATAACATTAGCTTTATCAAAATCACCATTCGCTTCCTCCAAAGCCCTTTTACAATCCATCATACCAGCCTGAGTTTTTTCTCGTAAAGCCTTCACTTGCTGTGCCGTTACAGCCATGCTATTCCCCCATAGAAATTTTTCTATATTTTAAACTCTTATTTAAACCAAAGTTACCTTAATCAATCATCTCCCTTGGACCCGAGCAATAATTTGCTCTGTAACAGTCTTTGGTGCGGCTGTATATTCCTGAAAATGCATTGAATAGTTAGCTCTACCCTGACTCATAGAACGTAAGTTAGTTGAGTATCCAAACATCTCTGACAAGGGGACTATAGCATTTACCACTTGGGAACCAGCTCTAGGCTGAGTGGTTGATATCTTACCGCGCCGAGAATTAAGATCTCCCACTACAGCGCCAATATATTCTTTAGGAACCACCACTTCAACCTTCATAGTAGGCTCAAGTAACACTGGAGACGCTCGAAGTAAAGCTTCTTTCAATGCCATTGAGCCAGCAATCTTAAACGCAATCTCACTTGAGTCTACTTGGTGGTAAGAACCATCATAAAGGGTAACTTTGATATTTTGTACTTCATATCCTGCTAAGGGTCCTGCTTCCATTGCATCACGAACACCTTTCTCAACCGCTGAAATAAAATCTTTCGGAATAGCCCCACCAACCACAGCATTGTTAAACAAAAATTCTTCACCTGCTACACCTGGTTCTACACGAATCTTAACATGACCGTACTGACCACGACCTCCACTCTGCCTCACAAATTTTCCCTCTGACTCAGCATTTCGACGAATTGTTTCCCTATAGGCTACCTGGGGTTTACCAACATTAGCACCCACACCAAATTCACGTGACATTCGATCAACCAATATCTCAAGATGCAGTTCACCCATTCCAGAAATAATAGTTTGTCCAGTATCATCATCAGTTGAAACTTTAAATGTAGGATCTTCCTGCGATAGTTTACCAAGAGCTATTCCAAGTTTTTCTTGATCACTTTTTGTTTTTGGCTCAATAGCCACTGACATAACTGGAACTGGAAACTCCATGGCTTCCAGCACAACTGCTGCTGTCTCATCACAAATCGTGTCTCCAGTCGTTACCTGACGCAGTCCTACAGCAGCCGCAATATCTCCTGCATAAACCTCTTTAATTTCTTCGCGCTTATCCGCATGCATCTTCAATAACCGACCTACTCTCTCCTTACTATCTCTAGTTGAATTATAAACATACGAACCAGCCTTCAAAACTCCAGAATAAACTCTAAAAAATGCAAGCTGGCCCACATATGGATCGGTCATGATTTTAAAAACAAGAGCTGAAAAAGGTTCACTATCCTCTGCTTTACGGCTAATTTTAGTTTGACCTTCCTGATCATTTCCAATTACTGGTGGCAGATCAGTTGGTGAAGGCAAATAGTCTACTACCGCATCTAGCAATGGTTGAATTCCCTTATTCCTGAAAGCAGAGCCACAAAGTACAGGCACCAAATTTGACTTTAGAGTAGCTTGGCGCAAAGCACTTTTTAATTCATCAGTCGTAATTGACTGACCGATCAGATACTTTTCCAAAAGACTATCATTGGTTTCACAAATTAATTCGATCATTTTTTCACGAGATTCCTCCGCTTGACCAAGAAGATTTGGAGGAATCTCACCAAATTCATACCCTGCACCGGAAATATCTTCACTATAAACTATAGTATTCATTTCCATTAGATCCACAACACCACTAAAACCATCTTCATTCCCTAGGGGAATTTGAATTACGACTGGATTAGCTAATAGTCGTTTTTTTACCATGTCAACACATCGAAAAAAATCAGCACCAACCCTGTCCATCTTGTTCACAAAAACAATCCTAGGAACCTCGTATTTATCACCTTGTCGCCAAACTGTCTCAGTTTGAGGCTCAACTCCTTCAACAGATCCAAGTACACAAACAGCTCCGTCTAGTACTCTCAAACTACGTTCTACCTCAGCGGTAAAATCTACATGACCTGGAGTATCAATTATATTGATCCGAATGTCTTTCCAAAAACAGGTTGTTGCCGCTGAAGTAATGGTTATGCCGCGTTCTTGCTCTTGTTCCATCCAATCCATTGTTGCAGTACCATCATGAACTTCACCCAGTTTATGCGTAATACCTGTATAGTACAAAATCCTCTCAGTGGCTGTTGTCTTTCCTGCATCTATGTGAGCCATAATACCAATATTACGAATGTTCTTAAGTTGTACTTGTCTAACCATAATCAAAAGACCTAGTGGTACTTAAACCAGGCTCACCATTTTTCACCTAGATTACAATATTATAGCTTTTAACAGTCTTTTATTATTGAAATGAAGACCGATCAAGGGAAGAAAACACTTAAAAGGTAAGCAAAAATCTTAAACTTTTTGTTTAAGTCGAATAATGAAAGAAAATTTTATTAAAATGGCCAGTTAAATAGATATTTTTAAACCCCGACTCCAACCTCACTATCACCCTCTATTGATTCTACTTTCTTATCTCCATCCAATTCATTCTCAGGCAAGGCCGAATCATTTACATCAACATCTGTTTCTTCACTAGCAGCATCCTCTTTTTCTGTCACAGCTAAGCCCTCTACTGCTGCATCAGCCACTTTGGATGTGAATAACTTAATTGCACGTAAAGCATCATCATTTCCAGGAATCACATAGTCTATAAAGTCGGGATCACAATTAGTATCAACAATTGCCACTACAGGAATTCCTAAACGGTTGGCTTCCTTAACAGCTATACCTTCTTTGTTAGAATCAATAACAAAAAGAACTTTAGGAAGTGTTTTCATTTCTTTTATTCCTGAAAGATTTTTGTCCAACGACCTACGTTCCCGCTCCAAACGAGAAACTTCTTTCTTAGACAGAAGTTCGTATCGACCATCTGTTGACCATTCTTCCAGTTCTTTCAAACGATCAATTGATTTTTCAACAGTACTGAAGTTTGTCAACAAACCACCCAACCAACGCTGATTAACAAAATACATTTCACTCCGTCGCGCTTCTTCAGCAATGGTTTCTTGAGCTTGGCGTTTAGTACCCACAAATAGGACCGATCCTCCTTGAGAAACAATTTCCGAAATAAAACCCGTTGCTTCTTTGAACATCCGGAGGGTTTTCTGCAAATCAATTATATAGATTCCATTTCTTTTCCCAAAAATATACTCCTTCATTTTTGGGTTCCAACGCCTAGCCTGGTGACCAAAGTGCACACCGGCCTCTAAAAGCTCTTTCATTGAAACAGATGCCAACCAAAACCTCCCTATTACCTGTTTATCAGTATGTCTTCGTTATTTAACATTCTAAATAAAAACTAACGTTTTGAAAATTGAAACCGTGCACGAGCTCCCTTTTGTCCATATTTCTTTCTTTCTTTCATTCTTGAATCGCGCGTCAAAAAACCACTCTTTTTTAAGATTTTTCTCAAATCACCATCATACTCAAGTAGCGCCCTCGAAATTCCATGTCTTACAGCTCCTGCCTGTCCAGAAGGACCTCCTCCATTTACATTTACCTTAACATCGAATTTATTGGATGTCTCTGTTTGAGTAAAAGGTTGATTAATAATCATTCGTAGCGTTTCATTTTTAAAGTAGGCCTCAATTGATCGGCCGTTAACTAAAAAAGATCCTTGTCCTAATCTCAAGAACACACGGGCTGTCGATGATTTTCTTCGTCCAGTGCCATAAAACTGGGCAGGTTTTTCCATTAGGTCAATACCTCAACTTATTTTCATAATAGAACCTGAGAAGATTCTGGCTTCTGGGAGTCATGAGGGTGTGAGCCACCTTGATAGACTTTCATTTTCTTAGCCATGGACCTTCCAAGCCGATTCTTAGGAAGCATTCCTTTTACAGCATATTCAACTATGCGGTCGGACCGATTAGCCCTATACTCCTCTACTTTAACAGCCTTAATTCCACCAGGATAGCCAGAATGTCGATAGTAGACCTTCTGCTCCCATTTACGGCCGGTTAACTTAATTTTTTTTGCATTAATGACAATTACGTGATCCCCATGGTCAAGAAAAGGAGTCCATACAGGCTTTCCTTTACCTGAAAGCAAATTTACAACATGGGTAGCCAAACGACCTAATACCACGTCCTCTGCATCTACAACGTACCATCTACGTATTAGTTCTACTTTCTTAGGAATATATGTATTCATACAGTG
>CAYWYX010000038.1:7207-10715 GCA_964462735.1 uncultured Acidobacteriota bacterium
TAGGTAAAACATGGCCAATCTATAACCATGTGCAACCCTTCCTGCCAATCTTTATAGTTGCTTTTATACTAATGGGTGTATCTGCAGCTTTTCGTGGTTTTCTAGTCATTCTTATTAAACCGATTCTCGACTATGTGCTTCAGAATGAGCGTCCTAGCCGTGTACTTCTTGGAGAAATACCCTTAGCCTCTAAAAAAGTTTTTCTAGATGAAGTTAATCCTTTTCCCTTTGACGAAGTCTGGCTAGTTTTGGGTTTGTTAGGAGTAGTAGCCACTATTTTCAAAGGGGCTTCGGAATATAGCTCAACTTATCTTCTGAATTACTTTGGACAATCTTCCATGGTAAGCTTAAGGCAAAATCTTTATGAAAAAGTTGTTTACCAGTCCTCTAATTTCTTCTACAACAATCCAACTGGGAATCTAATCTCTCGGGTTACCAATGATATAGAAAAAATCCAGTTCGCTTTGTCCACAAATTTAGCTGATGCTTTAAAGCAGATATTAGCGTTCATAACTTTTCTTAGCATATTAATCTTTCTCGACTGGAAGCTTTCTATAATGATTTTTCTAGTTGCTCCTCTAATTGTTGTTCCTTCCAAGATGTTAGGTCGGATCGTCAGGAAATATAGTCGGTCAAGTCAGGATAAATTAGGAGAAATTTCAAATATCCTGCAAGAAACAATTAGTGGACATCATGTTGTTAAGGCCTTTTCAATGGAAATATTTGAGCTTACTCGATTTCGTCAATCTATTCGCCAACTCGCAAAAATTAACCTAAAAGCTATTCGAATACAGGCACTTCCCTCACCCTTAATGGAAATATTAGGAGCAATATTAATCATCCCACTCTTGTACTACGTGCAGAAAGCTGTAGGTCAAAGTGAAATGACACCAGGAGGATTTGGAGTTTCATTTGGTGCTTTGTTAGGGCTTTATGAACCTATCAGGCGTATGAGTGGAATTTATCAAAATTTCCAGCATGCTAAAGGTGCTTCCAGTAAAGTTTTTGAGATAATGCAGGAACCAAAAGGAGTTGTAGAAAAAGCCGATCCAGTTAATTTACAAGACTTTCATGATCAGATTGAATTTCGCCAAGTTAGTTTTAATTACCCAGAAAGTGGACTTCCCGTATTAAGAAAAATTGATTTAACAGTTCATCGTGGAGAAGTGATAGCCCTAGTAGGTCCCAGTGGATCAGGTAAGAGCAGTCTTGTAAATTTGATCCCTCGGTTCTTTGATGTAACAGAGGGCAAAATACTCATTGATGGTGTCGACATCCGTGACTTAAAATTATCATCGCTGCGCTCATTGTTGGGCATAGTTACCCAAGAAACATTTTTATTTGATGACACCCTCCGGAATAATATTTGCTATGGCAAAAAAGATGTAACCGAGGGTGAAATGCGTGCTTGTGCTAAAGCAGCTTTAGCTGACGATTTCATTACCGAGTTACCCCAACAATATGATTCCCGTGTAGGAGAAAGAGGACAAAAACTTTCTGGAGGTCAACGTCAACGTTTGGCTATTGCCAGAGCACTTCTCAAGAACTCTCCTATTCTAATTCTGGACGAAGCTACTTCATCATTAGATACAGAGGCCGAAATTTTAGTTCAGAAAGCTCTTACCAACTTAATGCAAGGGAGAACAGTAATTGTTATCGCTCACCGTCTATCCACTATTCGCCAAGCTGATCGTATAGTCGTAATCGACCAAGGTAAAATTATTGAAGTGGGAACACATGCTGACTTAATGGAGAAAAAGGGAATTTATCAACGGCTGCACGATCTGCAATTCGAAGGCTTGGAAACAGCTTAGATGCTGTGATTAGATAACTGGTTAGTTCAAGATTAAATGAAATTAGCCCCTATTTAGATAATTAAAGGTAATGCTTCGCCATGATTAAAAGTATGACTGGCTACGGAAGTGGAAAATGGGAAACTGAGCATTGGATTTGCAAGGTTGAATTAAAGTCTGTCAACCACCGCTACCTCGAAATTAAAAACCGTTTGCCTTCTGAGTTTTCTAAGCTTGACAATAAGGTGAAAAAATGGGTGAAGTCAAAGGTCAAGCGTGGACGCATTGACCTTTATTTGACAATTGAAAAAACAAATTTTGTGGGATCCAAACTGAATACTAGCTTATTAGAAAAATATTTAGAAGCTCTCAAAAACCTAGAACAAAAATACTCAATTTCAGGTCAAATTGATCCAATTCAATTGCTAAAAATCCCTGGGATGCTCAACCCCAATTCTTTTGAATTATCTAAAGAAGCACTCGTTAAGATTGAATTAGGAATAGAGACTGCTGTTCTAAGTGCCACAAAAGACCTAGATAAAATGCGCACTGAAGAAGGTAAGAATTTAAAAGTTGAGATCATAGGGTACTTGGCTAAGATAACTCAGATGCTAAATACTATGGATAGTCTCTTAATTGGAGTGATAGATATGTATCGTGAAAAACTAACAAATCGAATGAAAACTATCTTAGAAGATCACCAAATTGATTCAGCCCGTCTTTTACAGGAAGCAGCTTACTATGCGGAACGTAGTGATGTTAGTGAAGAAATGGCTAGACTAAGAAGTCATCAAATTCAGTGCCAAACTCTTCTTGCAAGTAAAGAAGAAGTAGGAAAGAAAATCGATTTTTTTATGCAAGAAATGAACCGTGAAGCTAATACCATTTTGGCCAAAGCAACTGGAACAAAACAACATCGGCTGGAAATCACTGACTCTGCGATTGCTATTAAAACCGAAATCGAAAAAATACGTGAACAAATACAAAATGTAGAATAAGTTTACTAGTTGTTGTAATAATAATTTGAAAAATTTAAAAATTCTAACGGAAAAATGATTAAAACAGGTCAAATTTTCATAGTGTCAGCACCTTCTGGATCAGGTAAAACAACACTTGTAAAAAACTTACTGGCAAAAGATGAAAATTTAGAGTTTGCTGTTTCTTATACTACTCGCCCGCTCCGTGGAAAGGAGAAAAGTGGAACTGAATATTTTTTTGTAAGTGAGGAAACTTTTCAATCGATGATTATTCAAGATAAATTTCTTGAATATGCCAAAGTTTTCGACCATTACTATGGTACTTCAAATCAGTATTTAGAGAAGAAAATAGCTGAAGGAAAAGATCTTGTCTTAGACATCGATACAAATGGCGCTGCGCAGGTAAAAAATAAACTTCCAGATGCTGTTTCTATTTTTGTAATGCCCCCTTCATATATCGCCTTAAAAAAACGGCTTGAAAAACGCCAGTTAGATAGTGCTGAAACCATTCGTAAACGACTTGAATGGGCAAGTTATAAGGAAATTTATCAGTTTTGTCACTACGATTATGTTGTGATAAACGATAACCTGAATCAGTCTGTTGATCAAATGCTTTGCATTGTAAAAGCTGAAAGAAGTCGTCAAAAAAACCTGCGACATCAAATTAAACTCATTATTGATTCCTTTGGAGGACACTCAATTGGCAAATGAAATTGGTTCTATTGATAGTAAGTTTCG
>CAYWYX010000038.1:10815-12236 GCA_964462735.1 uncultured Acidobacteriota bacterium
AATAAGAAGAACTCTTTTATTTTATTAAACTTAACGTAGATTCAGACCTTGGAAACTATTTGGTGTTACGAACAAACTCAAAAGGATTTTAATTTAGCATGTCAAACTCTAACCTAATAGTACTAGGCATAACTGGATGCATTGCCGCTTACAAGAGTGTCGAACTTTTACGTTTGCTACAAAAAAGTGGTTTTGAAGTTCAAGTTGTCCTTACTGAACATGCAAAGGAATTTATTACTCCCTTAACCTTATCCAGTCTTAGCCAAAAACCAGTTATTACAAAAATGTTTGATTCAGACAAACAGATTAATTGCAGAGAAACAATAAAGATTGATCACATTGACATCGCTCAAAATGCAACTGGCCTAATAATAGCGCCAGTAACAGCTAACTGCTTAGCTAAGTTTGCTAATGGAATTGCTGATGATTTTCTTTCTACACTTTTTCTGGCATCAAGCGCTCCAACAATTATGGCTCCAGCAATGAATGTACAAATGTGGAACAATCCAATTGTTCAAGAAAATGTTAGTAAACTCTGTTCAGTTGGAGTGATATTTATTGATCCTGAAGAAGGATATTTAGCAGAAGGAATTGAAGGCCAGGGTCGTATGGCTAATCTAGAAACTATTCTAAGTACCACGGTAAAAACAATTAATGGAGGCATTCAAGATTTAACTGAAGAAACAATTTTAGTGACTGCTGGACCAACATGTGAAGATATTGATCCAGTAAGATTTCTGACTAACCGTTCTTCTGGAAAAATGGGTTATGCTATTGCAACAGCAGCACAAGAGCGAGGAGCCAAAACAATTTTGGTTAGTGGACCAACTAATTTACCCATTCCACCAAAGGTACGTTTTTTTCAAGTACGTTCTGCAGAAGAAATGGGATGTACGGTTCTTCAGCACTTTCCAGATAGTACGATCTTGATTAAAGCTGCAGCAGTTGGAGATTTTAAACTAGAAAAAATAGCTAAACACAAAATTAAGAAGAACAAATTTTCACACAATATTACTCTAGTACCTACCATTGATATTTTATCTGAACTGATCAAGCACAAACAGCAACAAATTCTTGTAGGATTTGCAGCAGAAACTAAAAAAGCTCATGAAATAGGTCGACAAAAGATGAAGGACAAAGAGCTAGACATGATTGTTATTAATGACGTAACACAACAAGGTGCTGGTTTCGACTCAGATACAAATGTAGTAACTATTATAAGTAAAAGTGGGAAAGAGCTTTCTGTAGGACAGAGCTCTAAGGCCAAAATAGCTCATACTATTTTAGATCAAATAATCACTTTAAAGGCGGAAACCTGTAAAAAATGAGGTAAACCAATCTCACTGAAAGGAACAATTTAACTAATTAATGGCCTGCACTGGACATTCCAAATACAAGAAAAATAAGTTCATTAAAACAGA
>CAYWYX010000038.1:12336-23305 GCA_964462735.1 uncultured Acidobacteriota bacterium
TCGCTAACCAATAGTCTACGAAACTATTTAGAATATTACTTGGATATAGGAATTGACCGAATAGATAACAAAGTTAAGACAATACTCTCTGCTACTTCGCCAACAATGAAAACCTATGGAGATCTAGAAATTCAGATTAATCGTCCAGATAATTCAGATCAATCTTTGCTACTAACCAAACCGGAAATCTTATTAAACAAAGACACTTCTCTAAAAGAAATTAGCCTGGATCTGGTTGATTGTAAACGCTGCAGACTTTGCCAAGGAAGGTCTACTATTGTATTTGGGTCAGGAAACCCTAGACCATCTCTAGTTTTTATTGGTGAAGGTCCTGGAAGAGAAGAAGATCAACAAGGTCTGCCTTTTGTTGGCAGAGCAGGTCAACTCCTGACCAAAATGATTCAATCCATCCAACTCCAGCGCAACGACGTTTATATTTGTAATGTTGTAAAATGCCGCCCACCTGAAAATCGTATACCCTCTGAAGATGAAGTTGCTACCTGTTCTCCTTTCTTGTTTCGACAACTATCTGTTTTGCGACCAAAGTTAATTTGTTGTCTCGGACTTACTGCTGCTCAGACTATACTAAGAGTAAAGGTTTCCTTAGGTCGACTCAGGAATAAAATCCATACCTTCCAAGACATCCAGGTAATTGCTACATACCATCCGGCCTATCTATTAAGAAATCCATCGGCCAAAAAGGAAGCATGGGAAGACTTAAAAAAGATTCGTTCTATGTTAAACCAATAGCTAGAAAAAAATTGTTCGAGGCTAAGAACTCCTTAACCAATTTGGATGGTTATTCAAATAATGGAAATTGCTTACCAGCCTTCCGACTGGGTATTGATAACAAAAATCTAATTTTAGACAAAATTATTTTTCAAGGGTTTTCTGGATAGTTCACATATTGCAACGCCTAAGTCTGGTATGTTACGATCAGGGTTTTTGTAAAGATAAAACACTCTAATTTTTCCAGAGAATAAAAACAAATGGAGAGGACGAAACCATGAAGGTTTACGAACCTGCTAATATCCGTAACGTGGCTGTCACGGGACACGGATCCTGTGGAAAAACTTCTATAGTGGCAGCCTGTTTGTATGCAGGTGGCATTGGAAATCGACTAGGTAAAGTTGATGATGGCACTACAATTACTGATTTTGACAATGAAGAAATTGAGAGACAAATCAGTATTTCAACAGGTATAGCCTTCATTGAACAAGGTAAAACTAAAATAAATTTTCTTGATACTCCAGGTAAGGGTATTTTTATTCAGGATGCTCGAAACAGTATGAGAGTTGCAGATGCTGTTCTTATCCTTTTAGATGCGGTTTCAGGTGTAGAGGTCCAAACCGAGAAGGTTTTTGAATATTCTGAGGAATTTAATCTGCCGATTGTATTTGTCATTAATAAACTTGATCGAGAAAATGCTGATTTTGAAAGAGCAGTAACTTCTGTACAACAACATTTTGGTCGAACTGCTATTCCAGTTCAACAACCAGTTGGTAAAGAAAAACAACTCTCCGGGCTGATAGATTTAATTAATTTCAAAGCCTGTCAATACTCACAAGATGGTGAGGGGAAGTCTATACCCTGTGAAATTCCTGATTCACATAAGGACACTGCTCAAAAAGGGCATGATGCAATTGTGGAAATGGTAGCTGAGGGTGATGATCAACTTATGGAACAATTTTTTGATCAGGGTACCATTACCAAAGAGGACCTGATACCTGCTTTCAAGCAAGCTGTTTCAGAAAGAAAAATCTTTCCTATTTTTGCTTCTTCCGCATTATTAAATTTTGGATCTTACGACTTAATTGGAGGAATCATAGATTATTTTCCTTCCCCTAAGGATTCTGTACCAAAACTAACTGATGAAGATGATTCGAGAAAAGAAGGAGAAAAAGAAAAAACTATTTCCACCTATATTTTCAAAACTTTAGCTGATCCTTTTGCGGGTCGATTGTCTTACTTAAAAGTAGTTTCAGGAATTTTGAAAAACGATGCCACCTTGACTAACTATAATAAAGAAAATTCTGAGCGTTTAGCACATTTATCTATTCCCCAAGGAAAATCAGCAGTTGAAGTTACAGAACTACATCCAGGTGATATTGGTGTTGTTGCTAAACTTAAAGATAGTGTAACTGGAAATACATTGGGAGATAAGGACCACCCAATTAAATATAAAAACCTAGATTTCCCTGAACCATTAATTACTTTTGCTATTGCCCCTAAGTCACGAGGTGACGAAGATAAAATTAGTAATGCCTTGAATAAGATTTTAGAAGAAGATCCTACACTAAAATTTGGTCGTGATCAGCAAACTAATGAAATGCTGTTGTCTGGTATGGGACAGCTTCATATCGAAATAGTTGTATCGCGTTTAAAAAATCGATTTGGTGTTGAGGTAGGACTCAAACCACCCAAAATTCCCTATAGAGAAACAATCCGGGGCAAAGCTGATGTTCAAGGTAAACATAAAAAACAATCTGGTGGCCATGGTCAATATGGAGATTGTAAAATTCGAATAGACCCTTTACCAAGAGGAGAGCAATTTCAGTTTGTTAATGAGATTTTTGGAGGATCAATTCCAAGAAATTACATACCCGCAGTAGAGAAAGGCATTTTAGAATCGGCAGCTCGAGGATATCTGGCTGGATATCCTGTAGTTGATTTTAGAGTGACACTATATGACGGTTCTTACCATGATGTAGACTCTTCAGAACTTGCATTTAAAATTGCAGGTTCATTAGCATTTAAAAAGGGCATGGAACAGGCATCTCCTGTTTTATTAGAACCTATTATGAGTGTTGAAGTTTATGCTCCAGAATCCTATTCAGGAGACCTAATGGGTGATCTGAATAGCCGAAGAGGCAGGGTTCAAGGAATGGATTCACGACCTGGCATGCAGGTTATTAAAGCCCGAGTTCCAATGGCTGAAATGCTATCTTATGCACCTACATTAACCTCTATGACACAAGGTCGAGGTGATTACACGATGGAGTTCTCCCACTATGAAATCGTTCCAAGTCAAGTAGCTGAAAAAGTCATAGCTGAAGCTAAAACTGGAGATTCTAAGACTGAAGGAGCTGAATAGACTTATTGTAAAAGACTGAAAGTGACCTAGGTGGTAATTTCGTTTGTGCTAACCTCATCTATATATTGAAGTGAATCATCCAAATCTTCACTCTCACCTGAGATAGCGTCATTTTGACCCATCTCTTCAGATTTTAATTTTACATTACGATAATAATCCATACCTGTACCAGCAGGAATAAGCCTCCCCATGATTACATTTTCTTTAAGCCCTCTTAGATAATCAACCTTTCCACTAATAGACGCTTCAGTCAAAACACGGGTCGTCTCTTGAAAAGATGCTGCTGAAATAAATGAGTCAGTTGAGAGAGAGGCTTTGGTAATACCCAATAATAAAGGCCGACCATCCGCTGGCTTTCCTCCAGCCTCCAAAGTTCGTTCGTTCTCTTCTTGAAATCGAAATTTATCCACTTGCTCTTCCAATAAAAACTCGGTGTCCCCAACATCTTCAATTTTTACCCAGCGCAGCATCTGTCGAACAATAACCTCGATGTGTTTATCGTTAATATTAACGCCCTGTAAACGATAAACTTCTTGTATTTCATTTACCAGATATCCTTGAAGTTCTTTTTCCCCTAAAACAGATAAAATATCATGGGGATTTCTGGGACCATCCATTAAAGAATCCCCAGCCTTTACCGAATCACCCTCTTGAACATTAATATGTACACTGCGGGGCAACGAGTACTGTGTTTCCATTCCATTATCATTAGTAACAAAAATCTTTCTAGTTCCTTTGCTAATATCCCCATACTTAACTACTCCATCTATTTCGGTAATGACAGCAGTCTCTCTAGGTTTACGGGCTTCAAATAACTCAACTACTCTAGGTAATCCTCCAGTAATATCTTTTGTTTTTGTTGTTTCCCTGGGTATTTTTGCTAAAACATCACCAGGGTGTACCTCTTCACCATCTGAAACCATCAGATGTGCACGGGCAGGCATAAGATATTTCTTTGCTATACTCTTACCTTTTGGAATTTTGATACCAATCTGAGGTTGTCTTTTTTCATCCTGTGACTCAATTACCATCCAGTGGGATAAACTCGTTACCTCATCAACTTCCTCCTTCATGGTAATGCCTTCAATCAAATCATTAAATTTGACTGATCCTCCAACTTCGGTCAGAATGGCATAGGTATATGGATCCCACTCAACTAATTCATCCCCTAAACTTACTTCTTGTTTCTCTTCCACTTTAATCTTAGCTCCATAGACTACTGAATAACGCTCTTTTTCGCGTCCTTTTTCGTCTACAATGGCAATTAGACCATTACGGTTCATTACGATTAGATTACCAACTTTATCATGCACAGTTACAAGATTGACAAACTTGATTAAACCTTCATTTCGAGCTTCTAGGGTCGATTGCTCAGATACGCGACTGGCTGCTCCACCAATATGAAAAGTCCGCATAGTTAACTGTGTACCTGGTTCTCCTATGGACTGTGCGGCAACTACACCAACAGCCTCGCCCAATTCCACCATATTGCCTGTCCCCAGATTTCGACCATAACAACTTACACAGACTCCACGTCTCGATTCACAGGTTAGTACTGATCGAATTTTCACCCGTTCGACCCCAGCTAATTGAATTTCGCTGGCTAATTTTTCAGTAATTTCTTCATTGACTCCAACAATCTTATTGCCCTCATAATCCTTAATCTCTTCTAGAGATACTCGACCTACAATTCTATCTCTTAATGGTTCAATAATTTCTCCACTCTCTACAATCGGCTTAACAAAAATTCCATCCAAAGTTCCACAATCATTCCCTGAGATAATCACATCCTGAGCAACATCGACCAGTCGCCTAGTAAGGTATCCAGAATCAGCAGTTTTTAAAGCAGTATCTGCCAACCCTTTGCGAGCTCCATGAGTTGAAATGAAATATTGTAAAACTGTCAGTCCTTCCCGGAAATTAGCTTTGATCGGAGTCTCAATAATCTCACCAGAAGGCTTCGCCATCAAACCTCTCATTCCAGCAAGCTGACGAATCTGTTGTTTAGATCCTCTAGCTCCTGAGTCAGCCATAATGTAGATGGTATTAAATTCTCCTCCTTCTTGGTTTTCTTTTTCAATGCCCTTAATCATCTCATCAGCTACCTTTTCAGTAACATCAGACCAAATTTCAATTACCTTATTATAACGCTCACCTCTAGTAATAGAACCTTCTTGGTACTGATCTTCAACCTCAAGTACCTGATTTTCTGCATGCTCTACTAGTGCAGCTTTTTCATGGGGAATCAAGAGATCTTCAACTCCAATCGAGATTCCAGCTTTTGTAGCATAAGTAAAGCCAAGATCTTTAATCTCATCTAACAATTGAACCGAAGATTCGATCCCAAATCTTAAATAGCAATATTGAACCAACTGAGCTAAACCTTTCTTCTTTAATAAACCATTGACAAAAGGCATTTCTGAAGGAAGGTTGTCATTCAATATGACTCGACCTACAGTAGTATCAACGAAAGTACGATCCTGATTGATCACTTCTGTATGAAGAACACTTTGATCATCATAGGCAGTGCTAAGATCAATTAAATCACCGGTATATCGGTAACGAATAGGTGTAAGTGTTTCTACTTCACCCGCTTCCAATGCTAAGAGAACTTCTTCTGGATTTCCAAATGAACGGCCTTCACCCTTGGTCCCTAGTTTGGACATTGTTAGATAGTAACATCCTAAGACTACGTCCTGAGAAGGAACAGCTACAGGAACTCCATTTGAAGGTGAAAGAATATTCTTTGCGGCTAACATTAGAACTGAAGCCTCAATCTGTGCTTCCGGTGAAAGAGGAACATGAACAGCCATCTGATCGCCATCAAAATCTGCATTAAAAGCGGTACAAACAAGTGGATGAATTTGAATAGCCTTACCTTCGATTAAAATAGGTTCAAAAGCTTGAACACCTAAACGGTGTAAAGTAGGAGCACGGTTCAGAAGAACAGGATGTCCCTTAATCACATCTTCAAGAATATCCCACACTATTGGGTCTTGCTGTTCCACGACTTCTTTAGCAGCTTTAATTGTAGTACAATGCCCTTCCTGTTCTAAACGATTATAAATAAAAGGTTTAAACAACTCCAAAGCCATTTTTTTAGGAATTCCACATTGGTGCAACTTAAGATCCGGTCCAACAACAATTACTGAGCGACCAGAGTAGTCAACACGTTTTCCTAATAAATTCTGACGAAATCTACCTTGTTTACCTTTAAGGGTATCTGAAAGTGATTTTAATGGTCTATTGTTTGAACCTCGTAAAATACGCCCTCTTCGACCATTATCAAAAAGAGCATCAACAGCTTCCTGTAACATCCGTTTTTCATTTCTAACAATAACCTCAGGAGCATGCAGTTCAATTAATTTTTTCAGTCTATTGTTGCGATTAATAACCCGACGATATAAATCATTAAGATCTGAGGTAGCAAAGCGGCCTCCATCTAATGGCACCAATGGACGCAGTTCAGGTGGAATCACAGGAATTACATCTAGAATCATCCATTCTGGTTTATTCCCAGACTTTCGAAAAGACTCTACTACCTTAAGGCGTTTGGAGAACTTCAGTTTCTTCTGTTGAGAATTCTCAGTTCTCATCAGATGCCTGAGTTCAATCGACAATTCTTCTATCTCAAGTTGCTTCAATAATTCCTTAATAGCTTCGGCACCCATCATTGCTACAAATTGTCCAGGATATTCCTGCATCATCTGTCGATACTTTTCCTCACCCAGAACTTCTTTTTCTTTAAGGGGAGCATCGCCAGAATCTAAAACAACATAGGCTTCAAAATAAAGTATCCGCTCTAGTTCTCTTAAGGTCAGGTCTAACAAGTGCCCAATTCTGCTTGGTAAACCCTTAAAGAACCAGACATGGGAACAACAACTTGCAAGTTCAATATGTCCCATTCTCTCACGACGAACTTTGGATAGGGTAACCTCAACACCACACTTATCACAAATTACTCCTCGATGCTTCATTCTTTTGTACTTACCACAGAGACATTCCCAATCAGTGACCGGTCCAAAGATCTTGGCACAAAAAAGACCATCACGTTCTGGCTTAAACGTCCGATAATTTATAGTTTCAGGTTTGCTGACTTCTCCCTTTGACCAAGAACGAATCTTTTCTGGTGAAGCTAGACTTATCCTGATGCTATCGAAATCCGCAGTAAGGTTTCCTCGTTCAAGATGGTTTTGTCTAAACACAATGGTCTCCTTGGGAAGCAGACTCTAGAAAAATAACGGCTCTAAAGCAATTTTTAAAAAATTGGAATAAGATCGGTTCGATAGAAAGAACCTAATACCTAGCTCTCTAATTATTCTTATACTTTCTTAGAAGCTCAATATCTAAACAGAGACTTTGTAATTCACGGATTAAAACATTAAATGATTCAGGAAGGCCAGCTTCAATGGCTGATTCACCCTTAACTATAGCTTCATAAATCTTGGAACGACCATAGACATCATCTGCTTTAGCAGTTAACAATTCCTGCAATATATGAGCTGCTCCGTAACCCTCTAACGCCCAAACTTCCATTTCACCAAAACGCTGACCACCAAATTGGGCTTTACCTCCGAGGGGTTGCTGCGTAATAAGGGAGTAGGGTCCGATTGACCTAGCGTGAATTTTATCATCTACTAAATGAGAAAGTTTAAGCATATAAATGTAACCTACGGTGACTTTCTGTTCAAATCGTTCACCGGACATACCGTCAAATAAAGCGGTCTTACCAGAACTAGGGAGGCTGGAATCTTCAAGCAGACTCTTGATTTCTTGTTCAGAGGCTCCATCGAAAACCGGTGTTGCAAAATGTAATCCCAATGCTTTAGCAGCCCAACCTAGATGTGTTTCCAAAATTTGTCCAACATTCATTCGAGAGGGAACACCTAAGGGATTCAACACAATTTCGACAGGTGTTCCATCCGGCAAATAAGGCATATCTTCTTCAGGAAGTATTCGAGAAATTACACCTTTATTCCCATGACGTCCTGCCATTTTATCTCCGACAGAAAGCTTTCGTTTCATAGCTACAAATACCTTAACTAATTTAATTACTCCAGGTGGCAGTTCATCTCCACTTTTAAACTGATTAATACGTTCTAGTTGGATTTTCTGCATAACCTCAATCTGTCGGGTCATCATCTCTTCAACTTCTAATACTTGTTCTCCTAATTTTATTTTTTTGCTATCTATCTTAACCCGGGCAAGATCCTTGGCACTCAGTCTTTGAATAATTTCTCGGCTCAACGTAGTTCTCTTAGTCAGAATACGTTTACCTGTGCGAGAGTTCTTGAGATCCGATCTCAATACTGTCCCTTCTAAAATTTGGCAAAGACGTTTATTACGCTCATCGGTTAGAATCCTAATTTCATCGTTAAGATTTTTTTCAAGTCGTTCTACTTCTTCTTCTTCAATCACTCTCGCACGGTCGTCTTTTTCCTGACCCTTACGAGAAAATATCTTTACATCTACTACAATTCCTTCAATACCGGGAGGAGTTACTAATGATGCATCTCTAACATCTCCTGCCTTTTCACCAAAAATAGCCCTAAGAAGCTTTTCTTCAGGTGTTAACTGGGTCTCACCTTTAGGAGTGACTTTCCCAACGATCACATCTCCTGGGTTCACACTTGCACCAATGCGAATGATTCCTGTACTATCTAGATCTCTCAAAACACTTTCACCCACGTTAGGAATATCCCGAGTTATTTCTTCAGGGCCCAACTTAGTATCCCGAGCTTCTATCTCAAATTCCTCTATATGGATAGAGGTATAGTAGTCATCTTTAACAAGTTTTTCGCTAACTAAAATGGCATCTTCGAAGTTATAGCCTCTCCAAGGCATGAAAGCTACTAAGATATTTCTACCTAAGGCAAGCTCTCCAAGATCCGTGCAGGGGCCGTCTGCAATGACTTGCTCTTTTTCCACTCGATCACCCTGAAGAACAATTGGTTTTTGATTAATACAAGTATTTTGGTTGGACCGACGAAATTTCTTCAATTGATAAATGTCTGCACCAACTTCTCTAGACAACTGATCATTGCCATTTGTCTCTACCCGAACAATAATTCTTTCAGAATCAACGCTATCCACAATACCTGAACGGCGACACAGCACTACAGCTCCAGAATCATGAGCAGTAACTTTTTCCATACCAGTACCTACATATGGAGCTTCTGCACGTAATAGAGGTACTGCTTGCCGTTGCATATTAGAACCCATCAAAGCTCGGTTAGCATCATCATTTTCTAAAAAAGGAATTAAGGAGGCAGCTACACTAACTAATTGCTTAGGAGAAACATCAACATAGTCTATTTCATCACGGTTCTTAAGTACAAAGTTTCCAGCCTGACGAGCATTCACCAAACTTTCTTCAATATTTCCTTCTTGATCTAACTTCAAATTAGCCTGAGCAATTATGTATCTATCTTCTTCCCAAGCAGTCAAATAAAAAGAATACGGTTCAAATTCCACCATTCTTTTTTTCTTAGTTTTTAGTACTCGATTTTCATTTTCTACCACTGTCTGTTCAAGGTGTTCCCCAATCTTAAAAGTAGAATCACCTCCATTTGTTACTGTTACATAGTCCACTATACGAGCATTTTTGACTTTACGATACGGGCTCTCAATAAATCCAAACTCATTTATTCGAGCATAGCAACTCAAAGAAGAAATTAATCCGATGTTCGGGCCTTCAGGAGTTTCAATTGGACAGATTCGACCATAGTGAGTGGTATGAACATCACGTACCTCAAAGCCTGCCCTCTCTCGACTCAAACCCCCTGGACCTAAAGCCGATAGTCTGCGTTTATGGGTGATTTCCGAAAGGGGATTCGTTTGGTCCATAAACTGCGATAATTGGCTTGACCCAAAAAACTCTCTAACTGCTGCTATAACAGGTTTCGCATTTATTAAGTCGTGGGGCATTGCTGTGGCAATTTCCTGGTAGATCGACATCTTTTCTTTGATAGCCCGTTCCATCCGTACTAAACCAATTCGAAATTGATTTTCTAAAAGCTCTCCCACAGCGCGTACACGTCTATTGCCTAAATGATCAA
This sequence comes from uncultured Acidobacteriota bacterium, assembly GCA_964462735.1. GTDB lineage: Bacteria > Acidobacteriota > Terriglobia > Versatilivoradales > Versatilivoraceae > JAKUNG01. The sequence continues at coordinate 22,489 of CAYWYX010000038.1, forward strand.
TATCATCTACATTCCCAATGTTTTTACCTAACTTAAGAAGGTAAGAAATTACCGCATAGAAGTCTGCTGGTTCAAGATTTCGTTTGTCTAAAGAGGTATTAAGGTCTAATTTGATGTTCATCTTCAATCGACCAACCCGTGAAAAGTCATATTTTCGGGGATCGAAGAAAATACCTTTAAATAAATTTGTAGCAGTCTCCAAGGTGGGTGGATCACCCGGTCGTAACCTGCGATAAATTTCAATCAAAGCCTCGGGAGTCGTTTTAATATTATCCTTCTTAATAGTTTGGCTTAATACCACACCAACATCATCCCTTTCAGAATTAAATATAGAAAATTCGGAAATTCCATAATCAATCATATCTACAAGAACAGGAGGTGTTAATTGGCTGTTGACTTCCAAGAGGACTTCTCCAGTCACTGGACTTACTATATCGTTTACAACTGAGAATCCTTCTAGGTCATTAGGACTAATCTCAACTTGACTAATACGAGCTTTCGTAATCGAATTGTATTGGCTATGGCTAATTTGTTTGCCGGCATGGCAAAGTATTTCTTTGGTCTTAGGGTGAACAACATTATGAGAGATTTTCATGCCAATCAATGTATCCGATACATTCCAAAATAGTTGCTTACTTGAAATCTTGATTGAATCAGTCCTATAAAAAGCACGAATCAACTCTTCATCACTTTTTAAACCAAGAGCACGAAGAAACACAGACCCCAAAAATTTCCGTTTTCGGTCAATACGTACATAAAGGATGTTTTTCTGATCGTACTCGAATTCCACCCAAGACCCTCGATAGGGAATAATCTT
>CAYWYX010000039.1:0-2064 GCA_964462735.1 uncultured Acidobacteriota bacterium
GCAGTCACTTCCTTATCTGGGGGTTGTGGGTTTTTACCTATGCTGGCGTTACTATATTTTAGGATTTATTTCCCGAAGACAACAAGCGCTGGAACTAAATCCAGCAGAGTTTGTTCTTAGCAGCTTCCAGTTAGTTTCAAAATATTGGTTGAAGTTGTTGCTCCCTATTGAACTGAATAGTTTTCACCTCTTTGAACCAGTACGCTTTTTTGCCGAATTCTGGAGTCTAGCTTCAATTGGATTTTTGATTCTTGCTGGGTTTATTTTGTGGATTTCCTTCAGGAGAGCTCCATTATTCTGTTTTTTGATAATGTGGGTTTTCATAAGTCTAGCACCAGTACTGAATCTGTCTGGGGTGGGGATTAATGTATTTGCTGAACGTTATCTTTATATTCCGTCTCTTGGATTTTGTTTACTTTTGACTTGGATAGTCTTTACATTCAGTGCCAGGATCAAGGGTGGAAAACCATGTGCTATTGGATTCTTTCTAATAACAATAGTTTTATATGGAGTGCAGACTTATTCACGGAACCAAGTATGGAAGAATGATTTTAGTTTATATTCCCAAACTGTTCTTGATTCTCCAAATTCTGCTCTTATACGAAATTCTTACGCTCAGGTTTTATCCTCAGAAAAAAACGATCCGGAAGCGGCTGAACAACAATATCGATTGGCTATTGAAATAGCAAATAAGCGTCGACCTAAGGACCTTCAGCAGATAGCTAATTCCTTTGGAGGTTTAGGGGGCATTTATGCCCAGAAGGGACAATATGAAAAGGCTTTGGAGGCTGTTGAAAAAGGTATAGCAACAGGTAATTACCCTGTACAGACTGGAATTGGCTATGGTCTTGCCTTAATACATTTGGGTAGGCTTGAGGAGGCGACTCATGCTCTTCTAGCTATTCACAAAATCTATCCTAATGATGAACTGGTATTAGATGCCTTAGGAGTTCTTGCACTTGGGAAAAAACAATTTGACCAAGCAGTTATTTTTTTTAAAAAGGCCATAAGAATTGTGCCAAGTTTTGGCAGCGCCCATAACAATCTTGGTCGGACCTACCTGACAATGGGTCATTCTAACAAAGCTCTAATATATCTTAAAAACGCTATTTCAATTAGTCCTGATGACCCTGTGATTTTAACAAACCTAGGTACTGTTCTGGTCGATCTTGGACGTACATCAGAAGGAATTAAATATCTTGAACGTGCAATTCAGATTGCTCCTAATTACCAGCCTGCAAGCAATTTGCTTAAATCCTTTCGTTAATCTAAGTTATCCTAATACCCAACTATTTCTGATAAAGTTGTTGGGATAGTGTTAGGTTGGTGTGCTAGCTTTCTTGACACAATTGCTGGATTTCCCTAACATTTTTTTCCTTATTTTACCTAAAGCTGGATCTGATGAATAAATTCCATCTTATTGCTGTCAGTTTGATCTGTTGTCTTGGCGTTATCGCTTTTTCTAATTCCCTCCATAATGAATTTGTTCACGATGATAATTTTCAAATTGTACGCAACCCCTATCTTCATTCTGATCAACCCATTTCTCGAGTTCTATTTTCTGATGTCTGGGGTTACCAATCACCTGGACGTGGGGGAATAAGCAACTATTATCGACCTCTCCAGATGCTGACTTATCGATGGATTATTCAGTTTGTAGGTTTGGACCCATTCGTATTTCATCTGGTTAGTCTGACGTTTCACCTCCTGGCAACGATTATGGTGTACCTTTTATTATGGAAGCTGACAGGTGCCTATGGGATCTCTCTAGCAACCTGCCTACTGTTTACTTTGCACCCAATTCATACTGAAGCAGTTTCTTGGATTGCTGGACTTACTGAGTTGGGGTGCGCAGTTTTTTACTTTCTGTCTTTATGGCTATTTTTTCAATGGTATGACCTCCAAAATTGCTCAGGTGAAAGGATACGATCAGTCAGGCACAAAAATGTAGCTAACTTTATTAGTTTGAATACTTTTCTAATGATTGGCTCTGCACTCTTTTTTGGTGTTGCTTTATTATGGAAGGAAATGGCAGTAACACTTCCTTTAATCATTTTCTGTTAT
>CAYWYX010000039.1:2164-11236 GCA_964462735.1 uncultured Acidobacteriota bacterium
AAGCACATCCTTTGCTTTTGGAAATCAATCAGCTACTACCGAATAATGAGTTAACGTTGCAGTTTTTAGGGGTCGTTGCTTTCCGTCAGAAACGCTTAAAAGAAGCGATTAATTACTTCAGGAAAGCATTAAAGATTTTACCAGATTATCCTGATGCTCATAACAACCTAGCGGCAACATATAGAGCAATGGGAAGTTTTAATGATGCATTAATTCATTTTCAAAAAATGGTTGATCTTAAACCATCTGATCCTCTGGGTCACACTAATCTTGCTATTGCTCTTTCTGATCTTGGTCGAATAGATGAAGCGTATCTTCATATTAGGCGAGCTCTTGAGCTATCTCCAAACTTTCTTCCCGCTAAATCTGTTTTGAAAAAATTAGAGAGGACAATTAAGAGAAAATGAAAAATTGGAAATTTACCAGATTATATTTTTGATCTGATATGTTACATTTTAGGTCTAAAGTTCTAGGTTACCTTTGAATTCAATAACACAATCTTCTAAATCTGAGCTAGCATCAATATTAATACTGACCTCGAGTTATCCTAAGTACTTGGGAGAGCCGTCGGGAATATTTCTTCATCTTTTGTCCAAATATCTATCCGCTCGAGGGTGGCGTTTAACTGTTTTGGCTCCCAATTTCCCTGGTGGAAAAAAAACTGAGAAAATAGAGGGTATTCGGATCTATCGGTTTAATTACTTTGTTCCTTCAATGCAAGGACTTTGTTATCGAAGTGGAATGCTGCCCAACCTTAGAAAATCAGGAATCTTGTGGCTACAAGTCCCCCTCTACTTGGTCAGCATGTGGTATTCAGTGCTGAAATTATTAAGAACACAATCAATTGACTTAATCCATGTCCATTGGGTGTTACCCCAAGGTATTATTGCTGGTCTGGTTAGGATTTTTTCAAAAATTCCAATTCTTTTAACTGTTCATGGTAGCGATATTTTTTCTTTTAACGGGAAACTAGCAATTTTTTTGAAGAAATTTTCCCTAAGACAAGCAAGTGCAATTACTGCTAATAGTATATTTACTAGTAGTTTAGTTAAAAATCTTGATAGAAACGTACCAATTGATGTTGTTCCAATGGGAGTAGATACTGATGAATTTAACCCTAATAGGAAGAACCCTAAGATAAGGGAGGAATTAGGAATTGAAGGTCCAATGATTCTTTTTGTTGGTCGGCTGGTAGAGAATAAAGGAGTGCAACATCTTTTGCAGGCTATGCCGAGTGTTTTGAAGATTTTTCCCAACGCAGTATTAGTAATAATTGGGGATGGATCTCAAAAAGGTAAGTTAAAAAAGTTGGTTGAAACGATGAAACTTAGTCAATCCGTGTATTTTTTAGGAACCTTATCGCATAGTCAGTTACCTGAATATTATGCTGAGGCAGATGTTTTTGTTGGACCCTCAGAAGTTGAAGGACTTGGCGTGGTCTTTTTAGAAGCATCGTCATCTGGTCTTCCTTTGGTAGGCACTGCTATTGGGGGAACAGCCGATATTTTATTGGATGGGTTTACCGGAATTAAAGTCGACACAGAAAATGCGGTTGAGCTATCTAGGGCGATTGTTCGGATCTTACGTGATGATGAATTAAGTCAAAGGTTAAGTAAGAATGCTAGAGATCATGCAGTTAAAAATTTCTCATGGCCTCGAGTAGCATTTCGGTTTGCTGAGGTATTTAATGAAATTCTTAGTACCTCAAAATAATAATCCCGTTTTAAATTTTGATTTAATCTAAGGATGCAGTCTTTTTGATCTAATGGATCTGCAATAACATCACCAAAGCCAACAAATAAATGTATATTTTCTAGGAGTTTAGGTTTTTGAGATGAGAGTTGTCTGTCCAATCATTGATGGTTCAGGAGTAGAAATTTATCATAAGAGGCTTAGTTCCGCATTGTCATGCCTCGGTGTAAGGACAGATATTCTAAAATTTTCTCCGGGTTGGGAATATTTTCCTTGGTTGTTACCTGTTGCATTTCATTCGTCAAAATCGGTTAAAAGTGACCTTATTCATAGCAATGTTGATTATGGGTCTTTATTTCAAATAAGGGGAAGGCCTCGTATTTTTACTCTTCATCATAGTTCAATTGATGAAAAGCACCTTAGCGTACTTCCATTTCCAGTTAGAATTCATCATCGGTATGTGCTAAAGCCTCTTGTAAAACAGGCAATAGACCAAGCAGATAAGCTAGTAGCTGTTAGCAACTATTCTCGAACGGTAATTTGTGAGCTTTTTCAGAAAGACCTCCCAATTCAGGTTATTTATAATGGAGTAGATGCAGAGCGCTTTTATCCGATCAATCAACAAGAAAAAACAGGCCCTTTAACTCTATTTTTTTCCGGTAATCCAACTTATAGAAAAGGCGTTGATCTGTTTGAACCAGTAATGAAAAATTTAGGTAAAGATTTTGTCCTTCGTTACACGACAGGCCTAAGAAATCATAGGGAATCCATGCCATCCGGCAAAAACATTATTTGTCTAGGATCTTTAACTGAAGATGAGCTCATAAAAGAAGTTAATCAAGCGCATATTATTTTTCAACCTTCACGTCGCGAAGGTTTTGGCCTTTCGATTCTCGAAGCCATGGCTTGTGGAAAACCGGTGGTGTCTACTTTGGCAACTGCAATTCCAGAAGTTCTAATAAATAATAAAGGTGGTATTTTGTGTGAGCCGGACTCCGTTGACCAACTTGTAAATGCTATCCGAACTTTAGCCAGTTCTAGAGATCTGCGAGAAAAAATGGGTCGGTTCAATCGAGAAAATGTTTTGCGCCACTTTACATTAAAAAATATGTCCATTCAATATTACCACTTGTACAGAGAGCTCCTTGATAATTAGAAGTGTAGAGGACTGTTTAGGTCGTAGTTGTTGAAATGAAAGAAATTGAAAAATGAAAATTGGGATTGATGGGCGTTCTTTAACTCAAAGAAAAGCAGGTGTTGGTTATTATTTATCAGAAATTATTAGTCGTTGGTCTCATAGTTGTCCAAATGACAATCTGCAAATTTTTTCTAACCAAGCCATAGATTATCCATTGAAAAGGGGTATTGAACACCATGTTAATTATAATACTTTTGGTTTACCCTGGTATGTTTTTAGATCCCACAAAAATATTATCCAACAAGAACCAAATATTTTTTGGGGTGCACAGAATCTGTTGCCACGCTATCTACCAAAAAACTTTCCAGCAGCAATCACTATCCACGATTGTGTCCATCTTCAGAGTCTAAAGTATAGTCCCTCACTTGTTCATAATCTTATTCATCGTTACTATTTTCCTAAATCAATACAACGATCATTCAAAATTATGGCAGTTTCTAATTTTGTGGCGGATGAAATTCAAAAATATTTTGATATTCCTCACAGCTCGATAGAGGTAATACCTCTTGGAGTTAATCCAATTTTCTTGAAAGATGGAATTAATTCTCAAAAAGTATCTGATACAAGAAAGCGATATAGTCTAGACTCTCCTTATATCTTGTCGGTAGGTACTCTCGAACCAAGAAAAAATCTTTCGATTCTGCTACATGCTTTTAGCTTGTTACCACCATCGCTTCAAAATAAATATCAGTTAGTTTTTGCAGGTAAAAAGGGTTGGCGTCAGCGGAAATTTACAAAATATTTGAAATCATATGAGGCAAAATCTCAAGTAAAGATATTAGGGTATGTTCCAAGACAAGATCTTGCTCATATATATTCAGCGGCTCAGGTTTTGGTATTTCCATCCCGCTATGAGGGTTTTGGTCTACCTTTGTTGGAAGCCATGTCAGCAGGATGTCCAGTAATTGCGTGCAGGACAGCTGCTGTTCAGGAAGTAGCTTCAACAGCTGCAATATTGCTTCCTCCATTGTCTTCTGCTGAAGATTGGAGTAAATCCTTGTCTCAAGTGTTGGAGTCTTCAAGTCTCAAAGAGAATCTTCGAATGTCAGGCTATGATCAGGCCCAAAAATTCTCTTGGGACAATTGTGTAAGGAAAACAACTGAAGTTTTGCATAGTATTGGTCAGTAACTATTATTAATTTAAGGCGACAGAAACTTGGTCGATTACTCAGTTTCTATGCCATATTAAGCTTATTCTAACTCCAGTTAATCATATTATGATCTTGTTTCTCCATTGGAGGAAACTATGACAAACATAATTAAATTCAACAAAAAGAAATTGATGGGGATTCTAGTTTTCAGTTTATTTATTTTAATAGGAATTCTTTTTTTAATATCTCCACTAAAGTTAAGCTCAGATTCGCACAAACAAGCCTTAAAAGGATGGGAAAAAGGTCGGGGTTGGGGCTGGGTCTGGGGAGATCAAGATGAGGTAGGGGCATTAAATGCAATGACTAGTCAATCTGTTCTTGATGCAATTAATTTGGTTAAATCGGGTCAAGTTTACGATTTAGGCATTAGTTATGATAGAAACTCTTATAAGTGGCCGGGACACTCACCAGGAGAAATCATCTCTTTTCGAACGCCTGAAGGAGTAAAACGTCAGCAAGATCATGATTTTGCAATTAATAAAGCAGGTCTGGCTTGGCATAGTTGTGCTCTTTTTATTAATGATAATGTGGCAACACAAATTGACAGTCTAGGGCATATTACTACTGGGTCCGACAATCACTGGTATAACGGTTTTACTGAAACTGATTGGGGAGGGAATTGGGGTATTCGACGGGCAGATGCTTCCACAATTCCTCCTATAATTATCCGTGGAATTCTTATAGATGTTGCCAGTAGTAAGGGATTAGATGCTTTACCTGGTGGAACTGCCATTACACCTAAAGATCTCCGAGTTGCACTAGAATTACAAGATGTCGAAATACAGCCAGGAGATGCTGTTTTTGTGCGAACAGGAACATTGCGATACTGGGGGAGTACTGGAACAGACCATAAGAAAATTGCAGAGTATGATTCGGCTGGCCTTAATCTAGATTCTGCTAAATGGTTAGTGGAGGAAAAGGGAGCGATCTTAGTTGGCTCCGACACCTCTGGTCTTGAAGTAGTTCCTGCTCCAGAAGGGAGTACTAGCTTCAATCCAGTGCATGAGTACCTACTTGTTGAACAAGGTGTTCATATTGGTGAGTTTCATTACCTTGAAAGATTAGCTAAAGATAGAGCATATAAATTTTGCTATATCGCAGCAACTAATAAAATTAAAGGAACTACTGCAGGGTTTACTATGCGTCCTATAGCTCTAAGATAGATTGAAGATCCATATAGAACTTGGAAGTTAACCGGTGATGTTTACTGTGCATGGTTATGTTTTTAATTCTGTTACGATTTTCTTTGCGATTTGGAGAGTTTCTTTTGGTTGATTGGCTGGCAAGGAAATGGCAGCTACAAAAGGATGACCTCCTCCCCCGTATTTTTCACAAATCCTAGCTAAATTATGTTTGCGTTTTTTTTCCCTCCATGGATTATATCCAACAGATATTTTTGTTCGTTGGGGTGTTTGCATAACACTAACGTGGTAGTTAGTTGAAGGAAATAGATAGTAAGGTATGAATTTGTTGTATCCCTCTGTACCAAATGGAATCAAATCGAAGAAGGTGACGCCGCCACTACAACGTGCAACTTCTTGAATGATTTGTATGTTTTCAGCATGTTTTTGCTGGAGGGGTTCATAATATTTAAGCACTATTGGTTGAAGCGCTACATCATTCAATGGTTGTTCTGAAAGTTGATGGATGATTTTGTGATGGAACAAAGTATTCTTATTGGCCTCGATAACTGCAGCTAATTTTTGGGCTGGTTCATTAATTTCTACAGCAGCCTTTGCACTTGGGTACTGAGCTCCATCTACAATATCAGCCCAATTAATTAGTTCTTTAAGGATACCTCTGTTAAAGCCAAAGTGTTTTTCAGTAACATCTGCGATTAATTTAGTACATGATTGGAAACTTGGATCAAAAAACTTTTTGCCATTTTTTTGCTGACGAAAGTGAGTTTCGTCGGCAAGCGTTAGAAAGGCACTATAATGGTGATCAAACCACCAGGTTAATCGTTCGTTCCTGCAATATTTAAAATCAACAATAATGTTCTCATCACCTTCAAAAAGGTGCTCAGAGAAAAATTGATTTGGTTGGTGAGCCATCCCAAAAAGAGTAAAGGTTGCTTTAGGACTAATCCTTTGTAGATAGAATCTCATAAAGACTGCAGCTGATGCAGCTCCATCGAAGCAATTATCGTGATAGAGGATGTGACAATTCATAGGTAGCTAGATCGAGATCTTTTTCACAATTTAATAAAATCTACGGTAACTCGGCTAAGTTGAAATTGATAGTTAAATAATTGATGACATAGCCTATATTCTAGTTAGTAGAGTTATTTCATTAGAATAAGAATTCTAATCGAGTATTTAATCCAGAATAATCATTAAATTTTAATAAAAAAACAACCCTAATGGGAATTTTGATTGTTTAATACAATCCTATAACAGTTTATAATTAAAATCAGTTATTAACGATAGCAGTGGGTTTAAGAAATGTTTGTTTCAGAAGTTTAACAGATGTAGCATCCTTTTTTCTTTTTGGCTAGTTTCTAAAATTCTTAATGATTTTGGTATTTAGATAAAAAGTTCAGCTGGAGACTAGACAGTCTGTGTCAAACTAGTCTAGATTTGATTATGTTCTCATTGAAGAATTGAGGTAATCAATAAAAGAGTAGGGTCTGGAACAATTTAAATATCTAATGCTCAAGTAAGATTGGGCCTCCTGTAATACAGTCAATTTTTTGAAGTAGATTCGGTCTTATTTTTTGAAAGATCATTGGAAAATAACTATAAATGAAAGGCTAGGTTTCTTTTGATGGAATGGCTTAATATAATAATGAGATGGTTACACCTTGCATCAGTCATTACGCTAGTTGGAACGGTAGTTTTTCTACGTTTAATAATCAAACCTGCAATAGGTAACTTTTCAGAGGAAACGCGTCTTTCAGTTCTAAGTAGTTTTCAATATCGTCTAAAAATCCTTCTGCACAGTGCAATTACAGGAATTTTAATTTCTGGTCTCTACAATGCCCATGTAATATGGAAAACAACAGAATCCACATATCATAATATGCTGCTAGTTAAGATTTTATTGGTTTTAGTAGTTTTAATTTTGGCAATTTTTTCAGTTTCTGGGTCATCAACTGAGAACCAATATTTTTCTAAAAAGACACAAGGACTAACCTTGAGTCTGGTTCTGGCGGTGATTATCATTGCTCTTTCGGCTTTTCTTAGAAGCCTTCACTAGTTATCTTATTTAATAAAACAGGAGATGATCGTAATTTTTAGAACTGCGGAAAGAGATTGGTTATTTGTTGTCCTACTTTTAATTTCAATGACTTGTTGTGTTACGATCACAGTGTTTCCCTTAATCGTTTACTTAGGAGAAATTAAAATTGCTATGGGTGTTTGGTATTTTTTTTCCCATTTATGTCATCAAGATCCCTTGAGGAGCCTGAATATTTTAGGGGTATCATTTCCAGTGTGCAGCCGATGTTTAGCAATCTATTGGGGTACTCTTTTTGGAATTATTTCATCCCAATTTTTGTTAGTTTATTCGCTGTCATTGCTTCGCAATTATTATCTTTTGTTTATTCCAGTAGCATTAAGTATTGTTGATATAGGTTTAGATGTTACTGGAATTTGGTCAAATAACTTGCTTTTTCGTATGGTAACTGGAATTACCTTGGGATATGGTCTTGGTGTTTACTCTACTTTTGCTTTAAAGAGAGCGTTAGTTAGGATTTGAGCCTGGCTAAATTAATTTAAGTAAAGACAAGAAACATCTTCTTTGTCTTATATGAATAGGTTAATTGGTTCAAGAACGAGGATCAAAATGGGTATTCCTTTAACGGTAAGAAATAGCATCGGAACTATTTTGATTATTAGCTTGGTAGTGATCGGTGTGGGTGAATCCCTACCTTTGATTGCAAAAGAACCAACAATTGAGCAATTAAAAAGTGCTCTTAAGAGTCCAAAAGCCAGCAGTCGAAGGTCGGCAGCTAAAGCATTAGGTCGAACTTTTAGTATTCAAGCAACCCAACCTCTTCTTTTAGCAGCAGTTGATTCAGATGTTAAGGTTCGGAGGGAAGTAATAAAAGCTTTGGGGCTTTTAAAGGATAGAAATGCCATTACTGTTTTGTTAACAGCATTAAAGGATTCAGATAGTTCTGTTCGTAAAGAGGCTATTGTTGCTTTAGTTAATCTTTATACTCAAAAAGAAGCCAGTTTTTTTCTAAGTAAACAGGCTCAGAGAATTTATCAGAAAATAAACCCGTTTAGTGATTCGGTACAAAGAGATTCAACAATAATCGAATTAGATGTGCTAGTTTCCCCTTCAGTGATTGACTCTATAGCAGAGCGGTTATCTGATTCAAATAAATCAGTTCGTTTCTATGCAGCTTCTTCTTTGGGAATTTTGCGGGGTAGGTCAGGAATTCCCCAAATGGTCAAGGCGATGAAAACCGGTAGCCCTCGTTTACGGTTGGCAATTTTGCAGTCTTTTTACAAGATTAGAGATCGTTCAATTGATGAAGATCTACTAGTTTATCTTTTTGATCCAAACAAAGCAGTGAGAAACGAAGCAATTTTAACTTTAGGGCTGTTCAAAAGCCAAAAAGCTCTTCCAAAGTTAGAAGCAATTTATAATCGAAATTCGCAGAATAAACTTCAAAAAAAAGCATTAGAGGCGATTTCTCTTATTGGAGATGTGAGATCACTAGAGCTTTTTCGGGGAAATCTTATTCATAAAGATTCTAAATACCGTCAGTATGCAGGGGAAGGAATTGCTCGCATAGCTCTAGTGGATAATTCTTCAGTAGAAGATGTTTCAAGGGCTTTTCTTTCTGAGAAAAATGCAGAAACTCAACTTGCATTTAGTTTTGCCCTTTTTAGGTTAGGGCGTCCAGAATATCTGGATAGGATTGTTTCTTCGTTGAATGAACGATCTCTTGTTGATCAGGCTGAAGTTTATTTAATAGAACTTGGATCATACGCTGCTCCACTACTTGTGAAATATCTTGCTAATAATGATTCTCGAATCCGCCAAAGGATCTGCCGGGTTCTTGGTCTAATAGGAGAT